>JAQUQV010000099.1 GCA_028715905.1 Kiritimatiellia bacterium | reverse complement strand
CGCGTGCTGAAGGGAGCCTCGTGGGCGGATTGCGCCCCGCTCTTTCTGCGCACCGGCCGGCGCAGCGCGTATGAGCCCGACTATAAATACATCAATCTGGGATTCCGCGTCGTTGCTGAGCCCTCCGTTCCCAAAACTCCGGCCGTTGAGACCCCCGCACCGGACCCCGGCAAGTAGACGCTGCGGGGCTCGAACCCGCGACCCTCTGATTAAGATGAAGCCTTATCCGCCGGCATACCCGGGGAAATTGTCAAGCGGATTACGGGCCACACCAGCGACGCGATGCTGGAAGGTTACGAGCATGTTGACGCGGTCATGATCGGTGGGCTTGCCGCAAAGCTGAGTAATGGAAGACCATTGACCGCACTGCCCCTAGACCGACATCCGGGAGCAGGTCCGGACCGCACTCAACAGGATGAACACGAAGAACTGGAAGACCGTTCGGGCTGATCTCATGGCAAGTATCGCCACGTAGCTCGTGAATTTAAGCCCAGGAGCCGGAAACACGCGTTCTTTTTCACGATTATCTCCTTAATTTTGCATCGCATAAGTTTGCCGCAGATGCAAGGCGGCAAGGGCGCCGCTGTATAAGCATACTGCAAGCCATTCGCAACGAAACAGATGCGGCAAAATCATGCGACCTGTTCTTCGCAAACAAAAGCAATTTTTGAACAATATGTATTTAGACCCATCTGGTTAAAAATATTATTATGTCAAACATCTTGCAACCCCTTGTCCATCAGTTTGTTCTATATAAAACCTGCTTTTGTTTGTGCAAAATTAAGGTAGAATAAAAAACATAACCATGACATCCGAAACCTTGACGACGGCCTCTGGCGTAAGGCGCAACTTCGTGGCGCACATCGCAACGCCCTCGTCGGTCAGACCCCGGATCATGACCGCGAAAAGCGCATCCGGCGCCGGTATGTTTGACATTTCGGCGCGCCGTAACGCTTGATCGGAATTCAGTTGCCGCCAGGCAACCACGCGTCAGTCCGTATATGACAGATGAAACGTCCCTGAACTATTTTATATGAATATAAAAAATGGTTTGACTAATATATGTATCTGTATAGAATAGTTGGCAATGATCAAAAGAGCTTTATATGCAATCGCCTTCGCGGAACAATGGGGGCGCCAGATACGGTTCATTCCCGGTCCCCGCCAGTCCGGGAAAACCACGCTGGCCCGCCAAATGCTTGATGCGGAAGGTTCCGGCAAGTTGTATTACCTCTGGGACTTGCGCAGCGTGCGCCAGCGATACAAAACCAACGAATTGTTTTTTACGGCGGACGCGTTCCCCGCCAGACAGCCGCTCTGGGTGTGCTTTGATGAAATTCATAAAATGCCCAAGTGGAAAAACATCCTGAAGGCGGTTTTTGACGAGACCTCTGAAAAATATCGTTTGATTGTCACCGGCTCGGCCAAGCTGGATGTAACCAAGCGAGCGGGGGACAGCCTGGCCGGACGTTATTTTACCTTCCATTTAATGCCTTTGATGCTTTGTGAAATTATGGGAAGAGCGGAATCCGGCGCAAAAGTTCCGGCATCGGCGCAGGAGTTTGTTGAAAACTGCCGGCAGAATTCGCCGGCGGTTACCGCACAAGATGCGCTTCAGCATTTGCTGGAATACAGCGGATTTCCCGAGCCGTTTCTCCGTCAATCGCGCCCGTTTTACGCCAGATGGGCGCGGGACTATCCGGAAACGGTGATTCGCGAGGATATCGGCGCGCTGACCCGGATTATTGATCGCGAATATATTCACGATTTATACAATTTACTTCCCGGCCTGGCGGGAAGCCCGCTGTCGGTCTCATCCCTGGCATCGCACCTGCAAATCAGTCCGATCACGGCAAAAAATTATCTGAGACGGCTGGAAGATTTTTTCCTCGTTTTTTCCATCCGGCCCTATTCGCGCAATATCAAGCGTTCGCTTCTGAAAACCGGAAAATATTATTTATACGATTGGACGCGGATTGCCGATCCGGGCGCGCGTTTTGAGAATTATGTGGCTTGCGAACTGAAAACAAGGCTGATGCTGTGGAGCGATGCCACGGGCGATCCCTACGAACTGTTTTATATCCGCAACAAGCAGAAGCAGGAAACTGATTTTATGATTGCTCACAATAGCAAGCCGTGGTTGCTCGTGGAAGCCAAATTGAGCGATGGGCCAATAGATGCGCATCATTTTCAGGCGGCTGCGGCTTTGGGGAATATCCCGCTGGCCCAGATTTGCCGGCAACCGCAGATAGCGTCAATGCAAAAACGCGCCGTTTACCGCATTTCGGCAACGGGTATCTTTGGTTGAAAAGATTGATCTTGGCGCTTTCCACCCGCATGAATGAGGTATTACCATTGGAATGTCTTTCGCCTTGTTTTTTACTGAGGATTGGCTAATGTTTTTCCCGTTCCCTTGCAAATTGTGTTCAGGAAACGTTTTTTAAAAGACCGAAGCGGAAAGCAAAGAAACATCTTTCTTCACAGAAAATTCATGGGAGATGACAAATGAAAAAAAACGTGTTAGTGGCAGGCGCGGGCGGATTCATCGGCGGGCACCTTGTTGCCCGGCTTAAAAATGAGGGCTTTTGGGTGCGTGGCGTTGATTTAAAGCATCACGAATACACCAAACTGCCGGCGGACGAGTTTGTTATCGGCGATTTGCGCGACCAGGCTTTATGCGCCCGGGCCGCGGAGGGCATAGACGAAGTGTATCAGCTGGCGGCGGATATGGGCGGCGCCGGTTATATTTTTACCAAAGAACATGACGCCGACATCATGCATAATTCCGCCACCGTCAATCTGAACATGCTGGAAGCGGGACGCAAAGCCGGCGTGACAAAGTTTTTCTATTCCTCATCCGCCTGCATTTATCCGGAATATAACCAGATGGATCCCGACAACCCGAAATGCTCAGAAGAATCCGCCTATCCGGCCGCGCCCGATAGCGAATATGGCTGGGAAAAATTATTCAGTGAGCGTTTATACCTGGCATACCAGCGAAATTACGGCCTGGAAGTGCACATCGCCCGATTTCATAATATTTTTGGCCCGCTGGGCACCTGGCAGGGCGGCCGCGAAAAGGCGCCGGCTGCCATGTGCCGCAAGGTGGCCATGGCGCCCGACGGCGCTGAAATTGAAATCTGGGGGGACGGCAAGCAAACCCGATCATTTCTTTATATTGACGAATGTCTGGAGGGCGTGCGCCGTTTGATGGAATCAAATTTCAGCGGTCCGGTGAATATCGGGTCCGACGAAATGGTGACCATCAACCGCCTCGTTGAAATGACAATGGAGATCGCGCAGAAAAAGCTCTCCATCAAGCATGTTCCGGGCCCTTTGGGTGTGCGGGGACGCAATTCTGACAACCGGTTGATCCGCGAAAAGCTGGGTTGGGCGCCATCCTGCGCCCTGCAAGACGGCCTGCGCAAAACTTATGCCTGGATTGCACAGCAGGCGCAAAAACCGCCGGCTACCTGAAATACCGTTTTTTTTGCGTTTTTCCCCTGACAACATTCTAACATTCTGCAGAATGTTAGAATGTTTTACGCGGCAGAACTGCGGGGAGAGCATAAAAACATTGCTTTTTTCGATTCTGACGGCTAATGTCTACTGAATGTGGAACACCTGATCAGTTATCTCATATCCAATGCCCCTTTCCCACAAAAAACCAACGGTGCTGGCGCTCAGCCAGGTGTATGTTCCCGATCCGGCCTCGGTCGGCCAGCATATGGCCGATGCGGCCGCTCAACTGGTCCAACGCGGTTTTCGGGTCATAGCGTTGACCTCGCGCCGCGGTTATGAAAATCCCGCAAAAATCTATCCTTCCCGCGAAGTGATAGACGGAGTTGAGGTGCGCCGGCTGCCCTTGTCATCCTTCGGAAAAAAATCCATGGTTCTGAGGGCGTTGGCCGGCGTGCTTTTTGTCATACAATGCATTATGAAAGGGTTATTTGTCCGCAACCTGGACCGGATTCTGGTCAGCACTTCCCCGCCGGTTTGTCTTCTGGCGGCGTTGGCGATCTGTTTTATCCGCCACGCGCCAATCAAGTTCTGGGTGATGGACTTGAACCCGGATCAATTAATTGCGCTGGGCAAAACAAAGCCGGGCTCTTTTTTGGCGCAAATGTTTGACCGCTTCAATCGTCTGTTCCTCCGCAAGGCCGACAAAATCGTCGTGCTGGATCGTTTCATGGCCGACAGGGTCAATCGCAAAACCCAGGTGACGGACAAGATGGCAATTATACCGCCCTGGCCGCATGAGGAGCATTTAACCCCGCTTGCGCATGAAGGCAACCCGTTTCGCGCATGCCAGGGATTAACCGGCAAAAAAGTGATAATGTTCAGCGGGAACCTGAGCATTTGTTCCCCGGTAACAACCATTCTGCAAGCGGCTTTGCGCGTCATGGACCTGGAAAAACTCCTGTTTTTGTTTATCGGCGGCGGGTTGGGGCGCCGCGAGGTTGAGGATGTGATGATCCGGCTTCATCCGCGCAATATTCAAATGCTGCCCTATCAGCCGCTGGCGGAGATTCGTTATTCGCTTTCGGCCGCCGACATTCACCTGGTATCATTGGGCGAACAAATGTCCGGGATCATTCACCCCTGCAAAATATACGGCGCCATGGCCGTTGGCCGCCCCATCCTGTATCTCGGCCCGGCCGATAGTTTTATTATGGATATATTGAATCAATATCCGATTGGATGGCATGTTGCGCATGGAGACATTGACAATGCCGAGCGGGTTATCCGCGAGATAGAGCGTCTTCCGGCGGAACAATTGTCATCCATGGGCGCTTTGGCCTTCCGCGTGGTGTCCGAAAAATTCAGCAAGGCCAAGCTCTCCGCTCAATTCTGCGAGTTTATTGCCCGATAGCGAGGGGGGGCAAAAAAACATGCGCGGTTTTCCCCGTTTCCGTTTTTTTCAGGTTTTTATCGCTTGCCTTTTTTGGGCCAATCTTTTATTTTCCAGCTCGGACGCTTAGCTCAGTTGGTAGAGCATCTGACTCTTAATCAGAGGGTCGCGGGTTCGAGCCCCGCAGCGTCTACGAAAAATCCGCAGAGTGCTCCGCGGCTTGCCGCGGGGGGTGAATGCGTTTATTTATTTGGGCGCGAATAGCGCCCCTGAAAT
>JAQUQV010000098.1 GCA_028715905.1 Kiritimatiellia bacterium | reverse complement strand
CCGCCGCGGCGATCGGGTGCGGGCTCGCCAAGGACACCCATGCCCTGCTGGTTGCGGCCATGATTCTCCCGCTGGCATGGAACGCCCTCGTGCGGCAAAAAAAATATCCGGACCAAGGGCGTTATCCCGTCCGTCTGGCGGCGGGAATATCCGCCTGCCTGCTGGCCGTCCTGATTTTCTCCCAGTGGAGCGCGGGCCGGACAACGGTTACCGACAAGCCCGCCTACCGCGCTCATCCGGAAATCAGCGCTTTTCTGGATTTATGTTCCGGCGCGGACCTGGTGGGCCGCTGGTATTTGCCCTACCTGAACGTGCTCGGGAAAAAAATCCTGCCGAATCCCGAGGCGCGCGGTTATTTCGCCCGGCGCGGCTTCCCGCTGACTCCGGCGGTAATGGCCAGGAACGGGACTTACGCCGGCGCCGATAATTTTGCCTGGCACCGCGATCCCGAATTGATTGCGGAGGTCAAACCCTGGATCATCGCCAGGGGACGGAGTGTTTACTTTCACTATCTGGCTCGGCATTGGCGGGCGACCGCGGCCGAAGTGTTTGCCGCGCGCAACAGACTGCTTCTGACGGTTGATCCGGAACTTAGACAGCATCGCTGGTTTCGCCGTCCGGCCGGCGGCGCCGAAGCCGGCCCGCATTTAATCACGGCCTGGATGAGCGTTTTTTTTATCAACAACAGCGCCGGCCTGGCGCGTTTCTTTGTCATCCTGGCGCTGGCCGGATTAGCGGCCCGAAAATGGCCGGCGCTCCGCGCGCGATGGGATAATTTACCGTGGATAAGCGCCTATCTGGTAATCACCGGCGTGGCGATAATATTCACGGTGTATTATTGCGATATCCAGGACCGCGGACGCCATTCGCTGGCCTACGTGGTGCTGATGAATGTCGGCGTGGTCTGGGGTTACTTTCTGGTTATTGACAGGGCCGTATCCGCGCTCCGGCAAAAACGCGGCCGACATCACGTGACCGCGTTGGCGCGTGAAACGTGACTCACGCGGCGGCCCTGCGGATTAATTTTGCTTACCCCGCATGCGCAAAACCAAGGTAACCCCTGAAAAACTGCGATTCTTTATTCCCCGCTCTGGACACCCAATAAAAGATCGTTCTGCGCGCCTTCGGCCGTAAACCGCACGATTTGTTTCAACCGCGGGGAGGCCGTTTTGACGCGCGCGCGGACATATTCGCCGGTCCAGCCCTCCGCCCGGCCGTTTTGCGCTTTTTCCGCCACCAGGCTGAGTTGTTTGCCGACCAGGGAGCGCGCGAATTCATTCCGCTTTTGCCGGCCGATTTCAATCATCAGCGCCGCCCGTTGTTTTTTCTCACACGGAGATACCTGCTCCGGCATTGAAGCGGCCGGCGTGCCGGGGCGGGGACTGTAACTGAAAACATGCAGGTTGTTGAAGGGCAGGTCCCGCGCCATTGCTTCCGTGGCCCGGAAATCTTTTTCGCTTTCTCCCGGAAAACCGATAATGACATCCGTCCCGAACCCGAAATCGCCGAGTTTTTTTTCCGCGTATTGCGCGACCGCGGAAAAATCTTCGCTTGTATAAGGCCGCCGCATGGCCTTCAAAACAGAATCGCTGCCGCTCTGAAGAGGCAGATGCAGAAACCGGCATAGTTTTTGCGAGGTCGCCATGAAATCAATCACCTCCCGCTCCACGCCTGTAATTTCCAGGGAACTGATCCGGAACCGCCGCAGGCTGGGAACGGCCTCGGTTTTTTCCAGCAACTGCGGCAGGCGGCAGCCGCCGTCGGCATAACAGCCGATATTGACGCCGGTCAGGATAATTTCCGGAAAACCGCGGAGCGTCAGTTTTGTTATTTCATCAATGATCTCCGCGGCCGGACGGCTGCGGCAGGGCCCGCGCACACGGGGAACAATACAATAGGAACAGCGGAAATCGCACCCGTCCTGGATCTTGACGATAGCACGCTGCGTGTCAAACAGCGGCGAAAGACCTGACAACTTCACCGCGGCGGGCCGGAAGCGCATGCCCAGGATTTCCGGCAGGTTGAATTTTTCGCCTTGCCCGGCCAGATAAGCAGCGCCGCCGGGCGCGCGCCGCAAGCATAACCCCGCTCCGCCGCCGGATACCGCCCCGGCCGCCAATTCCGCGGCACAGCCGGCGAGGATGACAAGAGCGCCGGGACAGCGGCGTTGAACGCCGCGGGCCAGGCGCAGGCCGTCCTCCTCCGCTCTGGCGGTTACCACGCAACCGTGGATCACACAGACGTCGCACGGCCGGCCGAACGGAACGGTTATAAAACCCGCCTCTTCAAAGGAAGCCCGGATTGCGGCCGTTTCGGCCTGGTTGAGCCGGCAGCCGACGGTTTTAAAAGATACGGTTGCAGGCCGTGTCCAAGGAACGATTGACTTCATATTTTCTGGGCATTGATTTCAAAAAACTCAGGAAAAAACGCTCTTCCTTGTCAGCCAAAGAAGCCTAAATTCTGGCCTTTGAACACACGCAACGTTCCAGAAGGAGCTTCATATCCTTCCGGCGGCGGCTTCCATGATTATTCCTTCCGCGCCGACCGCTTCAATTCCATAAGCCGGTATCGCGGACATAACGCTTGTGCATTTTGACAAGACGTTTGCCCGAATTGGCATGGAAAGGCGCGAGACGGCATACCAGGTAACGAGCCTCAAGAATGTCAAGATAATGGCGAATGGAATGTCTGAATGTAAGCCTCTATCCAGCGCGCCCATTTAGTTGGACTTGAAGTTTGACACGCGCCCGGGAAACCGCCTTTCAGCCAGACGTCTGGCAAGTTCAGGCCGCATTTCCGGGCTTCAGGAAAAAGAAAAGGGGGTAGTTCCACAATCCCACAGCGCGAAATTGTTCCGCCAATTCGCGAATCAAAGTTAAAGCCAATCTAGTTATCATCCTTGTAATATAGAAACCGCGCTTCTATGTTGCAAGGACAAAATAGAAATTAAAGGAATGCCTCAGTCTCGCGGGCATTTTGGTGATACAATTCTTTCGTCAAATAAAACGGATTGGTAATCAGCATGCAATCGGCGCCGATGACTTCCAGTCGGATAAATGTCCGTAAATCAAGATCTTTCATTTCAACGCGATTGTCATAAGTCATCCCCTGTATCCGTCCTTCAAAAACAACCCGCTCGCCGGAAAAGACTTTTATCGTGTCCATCGGCATTTGCGACCGGACCGATATTGTCAGTTGCAGGGCGCGCGCCTCGGAAACCGAAAGGATGTCTCCCGGCAAATAGTGTCCCAGCGCAACATGCGCTTCCGCCATGCGCAAGGCGGGCATCATGTGTCCCTTGCGGATGGCGGCCAGGACAGACTCTTTTGACGGAACACCGTCCACATAAGTAAAAATGAAAGCGGGATATTTTTTCAGGATCTGAATGCCCCACATGTCAAGGCAGATTGAACAGGGGATCCGCCGTCCGGCGCACCAGACGCGTTCCAATTCCGTCCCCGCCAGGCCGCGTAACATGCGGGCGCCCAGGTCAACCTCGTCAAAATCATATTCTGTCCAATAATCATCCGTTACATGCGTCGCACAGGCAATCCCGCCGTTACTCCGGATATGGGCGATGGCGCCTTTCACGTAGCGGTCAATCTCCTCCCGGTCGAACAAACCGGCGCGAAATTTCCTGCTATAAGCATTCGTTCCCTTGCTCAGGATATGAAAACTGTTGGGCAACTTTGCGCCGGGCTCCCAGTTAAACGGATGAAATTCCTCGCCCGGAACCAGGAGAACACGCCCGTCGCTGTATTGGTCAAGATTTTCCAGCACCGGCCGGCCGAAGGCAAAAGCATTGTTGGCCGAAAGCAAGGCAATATCCATGCCCAGATAACGCATGGCGGCGTTCAAGGTTGCCGGACTTGACCCCGCGCCCCACCAGTCGCGCGAATGGATATGCGAAATCATCCGGTAATTGCGCTTTTTGGGCAGTTGCGCACACCCGCGGCCGGAAGATATTTCAACGGCCGGGACATTCCCGTTTCGTTTGAACACCTCAAACCTGGACATGATGTTGCCGGTGAACTTGTCCCAGAAAGCAAGCGCCCTGTCGCCATCCGGAGGTTTGACTTCCGGAAAAAGCAATTGCGTCCAGAAATACAATCCTTTGCCGTACTTGGCTTCCATAATCAAGGCGCCATCCGCCACACAGCTGTCTTGGTAACCGCCCAGCACTTCCCAGCCACGCGTATGAATTATGCTTGAAATGGCCGCGCTCTTGATAATCTGCGGCGGGCGCTTGGCGGTGGTATGCACGCCGTTGGATTTAAGCTCCCAGTAGACCATCTCTTCCGGCTCAATCACGCCTGGCGCCTAAAACAACGGCCGGCCCGCGGCGCGGATGTCGGGCATGAGATATTCCTGGTCTCCAAGGGTGGTATCATAATAACGCGGCATGAGAACAGCGTCGGCCAGCTCATTTGGAAGCCAATGCGGCGTCCAGCGTTCGTGGTCCTGATGCAGGATCCAGCAAATGCCGCCGGAATGGACAAATTCCTGCACGGACTCCTGGTAAACTTCGATGTAATCGTTAAATCCGTTCTGCTCAACGATCATCACGTCCAGATTGTCAAGGCAGCCGCGCCGCTTGTGGTCAATATCCCGCACGGACAACCCAAGTTCCCTTATCCGCGCGGCCAGTTTGTATTCCGGCTGATGCCAGTGCGGCCATGTCCCGATACGCAGGGACGAAGCAGAATCGGAAAGATTTGAATTCATTGTTATCCTCTTAATGATTTAGCTGATGGTTTTGCATAAGGCAGCCTGCGGCCGACATAATATGGGCCGAATCCCGGCACGGGCAGATCGAGGTCGTCCATAAGTGTACATGTTGGCGACATGCCGTAACCGTAATACAGGAAAAAACGTTCCGGAACCGGCTCCCCGTAAATATTGAAGTGCCGCCCGCGCCAGCCTGTGTCCCATCCGAACCAGGCCTTCCGAAGTTTCCATTTGAGATATTTATCTGCTACGGTATCGAAAATACGGTGCCCTGCGGAAAATATTCATAACAGCCTATGTCAACGATGCGGGAAAGCCGGTCTATTCTGAAATGGCCGTCCAAATCCAAAGTCATCCAATCCTCATTCGTGCCCGCGTTGACGCAGGGGGAAGTCCGTTGAAGTCGCCAATTGCCCGTGTCCTTGTTCACAAACTGCGGATTGGACTCAATATTGTTGGCGTAATAGTACGCCGTAATCACGTTTGTCTTAAATGCATTGGTCGGCGCAATGCAACAGTTGACAATATAATAAGAGCCCGTATATTGGCCCAGGGCTGTGTTACCCGTGGTGGTAACACAGGCTGAATCAAGAAGATAGAAAATAAAACTGGACAATCCGGAATCTGTCTGCTATTGCTTTCCGGCATGAATACAAACACTTGGAAGCAGTATGC
>JAQUQV010000097.1 GCA_028715905.1 Kiritimatiellia bacterium | reverse complement strand
CGGAAAATACGCCGCCTTCCACGAATGATGCGGCCCGGATTACCCCGGAAATGCGCACCAACATCCTGTTTCTTGCGGAACAGGCCCTCCAGAAGCAGGCCAAGTCCGCCCGGTTCCTGGCCGCGGAAAATTTGGGGTCTTCCCTCCCGGAACAGCGCCGCGCTTATGATCTCTTGAAGGAAATTGAAAAGCTGCTTTCAAAGGACAAGCCCCAGCAGCAGGACCGGCAGAAACAGGATCAACAACAAAAGGATAACCAGCAGGAGCAACAACAGAAGCCGTCCGAGGAGCCTCCGCCGCAACCCGACAAGCAGGAGCCGCCTCCGCCTTCCGGAGAAGACGGACAAAAGCAACCTCCGCCCGGTGAGCAGCCGTCGGAACCGGAGGAAAAAGACAAAAAAGAAATGTCGCCGGAACAGGCGCGCGCGCTTCTTGACAAGGCCCGGCAAAGGGAGAAGGAATACCAGAAAGAAAAAAAACGCAACGAATATATTCCGCCTTCCCCCGTTGAGCGCGACTGGTAGAAGCAGGCACAAAGGGTCAAAGGCAGAAGGCACATAGTCAGAAGCAGTAAAGCGATGGAAAGAAATCAATCAAAAATTAACTTTGTGCCTTTGTGCCTATGTACCTATGTGCCTTATATGGCAAGCTTGCGATGTTACATCAGCACGATTGCCTGCATAACTATTTTGACCAGCAGTCTGGTATGCGCCGAAGAGCCCGGCATGAAGGTAACCGCCAACCGGGACCGGATTTATATCGGCGAATCGTTCATTCTTGAAATCACCGTTTCCGGTTCCGGCGATCCAGCCGAAATTGATTTCAGCGGACTGAAAAACGCCAATATCCGCCCGCTCGGCAGCCGCAATATCAGCAATTACCAGATTACCATCATCAACGGCCGGATAACCCGGGAGGGCTTCAGCGGTTTTGTTTCCAGCTACGAGATTACGCCGCTTGTTCCCGGCCGGTTCCAGGCCGGCCCCATCACCGCCAAAATCAACGGGAAATTATTAGCGGCGGCCGGTCCCGTGGTCATGGTTACCGATATTGAAAAACAGGACCGGGTGATTTTGTCCGTAACCGCCTCGCGCGAAACGGCCTTGATTGACGAGCCTTTTTCCGTGACGCTCAACTTTAAGATACAATGTCTGCCGGGCGCCGCCGCCGGTTTTGAACCCCTTTTTCCCGATAATCCCCCCGCGCTGACCATTCCCTGGCTGGACCAGGAACTGGCCGGATTAACCGGTCCCGATGTGCGCCGCCTCCTGACCGGCTGCCTGGCTCCGCACTGGAACCAGCCCGGCGTTACCATCAACCGCTTTACGCTGGCCTCCGATCCCTTTGATATCGGCAGCATGTTCCTGCGCGAGCCGCGCAAGGCGAAGTTTTCCCTGCCCAGAAAAACGGTTCAGATTAACAACCGGTCTTATTGCGAATACAGCCTGCAGTTTGATTATGTTCCGCAGGAAGAAGGGAATTATGTCTTTGGCCCCGTTATTTTTAAGGGCGGCGTTCCGGAGCGGCTGGATGAACACGGCCGGGCGGTCGGGGCGGATATTTTCGCGGTGGGGCCGGCCTGCACGGTCAGGATCATTCCCCCGCCGGAAGAAGGCCGGCCGGAATCCTACAGCGGCGCAATTGGCAGCAATCTGGTTGTCAAGGCCGCCCTGGACACGGCCGAATGCAACCTGGGCGATCCTCTCACCTTGACCTTGACTGCTTCCGGCCCGGTCAGGCTTGACAAAATGTTTCCGCCGAAACTCAGCCTGCAAACCAATCTGCTTGAGCGTTTCACGATTTACGACAACACCGCTCAATCCGTCAAGAAGGGGACTTACAACCAGTTTTTGTACACCATCCGGCCCTCCCAGGCCGGCCGTTTTGAAATCCCGCCGATAGAAGTCGCCTACTATGACGTTGTCGGCCGCGGTTACAGGAAAATTTTCACCGATCCCATTCCCGTGCGGGTGCGGCGCGGCGCCGAGGTTACCGGGGCGCAGATTATCGGCGCGACAAATCACGCCGGCCGGCGCGGGGAAGACGCGGCGGATTTGCGGCAGGCGGCGCCGGCGCCCATCCGCCTGGATAATGCCGGCGCCGCGCCGGCCGGTCTGCTGGGCGGCCCAAGATTGTTTTTGCTGGCGGGGGCCGGGCCGGCCCTTTATTTCGCGGTTGTTCTGCTCGGATTTATCAGGCGTTCCGGCCGGAGAATAATTCGTGTCCGGCGCGTGCGCTCCGCCAAGGACCGGGCATACAGGGGACTGCGTGCCGCCGCCCGGATCGGGCAAAAGGATTTGCCGCAGGCCGCCGCGTTGGTTTGCCGGACGGCGCGGAAATACCTCGGAGAACGTTTGGGGGGCGAAACCGCCGCGCTTACGCCGGCCGAAACCGTCCGTTTGCTTTCCGCGCACGGCGTCAGTGAAAATCTTGCCGGGGATTTCGGCGCTTTGTATGAAAAATATTTCAACACCGGCTTTGCCGGCGCGCGGGTTGCCGGGAACATGGCGGAAGACTGCCGCGGCATGCGCGGATTGATTAAACGCATTGAAAAAGAGCTTGACCGGCTGGGAAAAAACAAGGCGGCGGGCGCGGTTGTCATTCTGTTCCTGCTGCTTGGCGTGAGCGCATTCGGACTGGATGCCTCGGATCGTAATTTTATCTGGGAAGAGGCCAATGCCGCCATGCAGACGGCGCGAACATCCGCCGATTACCTGCGCGCGGCTGAAATTTATCAGCGGCTGGTTGATGCCGGCGTGCGCAACGGCCCGCTTTTTTACAATATGGGGACGGCCCTGCTCCGGGCCGGGCGGGATGAACTTGCCGTTGGCGTTTTTGAGAGGGCGGAACGCTACCTCGGTTATCAGCCGGATCTTGAGCATAATCTGAAAATTGCCTCGGCCCGCAAAACCGGCGGCAATCACGCGCGGCTGCCCTGGCAAAGGGTGGTATTCTTCTGGCATTTTTATCTCGCGTGCCCGCAGAGGAGCGCCGCGGCCGTTTTTGCGTTTTTCCTTTTCTGGCTGGCGCTCGTTCTGCGGAAGGCCGGGATCGGGAGGGCGATTAATGCGGTTGCCTTGGCCGGTCTCGTTTGCTTTATTGTTTTCGCCACATCGGCGGCGGCCTCGTGGCAGATGGAAAATTCGGCGCGCCGGTGCGATTTAAGGCTTCCGCCGGCGGCGCCGGCGGAATTGCAGGGGCAAGCCGCCGCGGCGACGGACAACCCGTGACGCCTGGAAATTTAAACCTTAATTTTGTGCTTTGCGCCGGCCGCGGGCAGAGGGGTGATTTTGAAAAAGGTTGTTTTTGAGAAGATATTCTCCGGGGACGACTTCCAGGTCAGCGCCTTTTGGCTTAACGATCGCCGGCCGTTCCGGCTGAATTGCCATCCGGAATGCGAGTTTCATTTTATTAAACAGGGGCGCGGCTTATACTGGATTAACGGCAGAAATTATGCCTTTGGTAAAAACACCTGTCTTTTTATTCATCCCGGAGCGGTCCACGGTTTTGCTTCCAGCATGCGGTGCCGGCGCTGTCTGCTCTTGTTCGCGCCCGCATTTCTGCCGGCCTCCTGCGTCAACCTGCCGTGCCAGGCAAAGATGACCGACCGGGAGGCCGACTATTTGGAGGCCGGGCTCAATCGCATAATCGGGGAAAAAAAGGCAAAGGCGCCTTTTTGGAAGGATATTTGCCGCGCGGAACTAAACGCGCTGCTTCTGATGATGCTTCGCAAAACCAATTCGCCGCAAACGCCTTCCCGGGAGCACAGACTTGTCTTGCAATTGGCCGCCTGCGTGGAAAAGCATTTTCAAGCCGGACTGCGGATCAGCGCCATCGCCGAAAAGTTCGGGTATTCCCAGGGCTACTTGACGGCCGTATTTGCAAAAACCATGGGAATCGGATTAAAACACTATATTTTGCAGCGCCGGATTATAGAGGCCAAGAAAATACTGGCGCAAAATCCCGCCGTGAACGTTGCCGCCGTTTCCGAGTCGCTCGGTTTCGCCGATAACGCGGTCTTTGAGCGGGCGTTTAAAATGATGGAACATATGACGCCCTCTGCGTATCGCCGGAAGGCAATTGCCCTGGAAACAAGAGGCGCCGGACGAAAGATGTTATGAGGGCGAAAAGGAAAAAGAACCGGCGGCCGCACGCCGGGCCGGTTGCGCGCGGGAAAAAAAAAGCAAAGTCCGGCGGTCCGCCGCCGCGCGGGGGCAAGGTTGAAAATATCTTTCAGACCGGCGAAGTCCCCCTCAAGGTTGGTTGGGCCGATATTGCCGGTAATCCCTTTTCGTTAAAATGTCATCCGGAATTGGAACTGCATTATATAAGGAAGGGCCGCGGCATTTACCAGATTTCCGGCTGTAATTACGAATTTGTCGGCCCGGCCTGCCTGGTGGTGCTCCCATGGAAGGTGCATTCCTTTGTGTCCAGCGAATCGTGCGAGCATTGCCGCGTCATGGTGGCGCCGGAATACACGCGCGCCACGCGGCTGTTTGCCGGCTGTCCGAAAAACTTTTCACCTTGTTTCCGGGCGCCGGCGCGGGACATGCCTTATCTGGAGCTGGCCTTGAACCGTATCATTGAGGAGGAAAAACGGCGGCTTTTCGGATGGCAGGAGATGATGAAGGAACAAACCGAGTCGTTGTTTCTGCTCGTCAGGCGCCTGTCCCGGCAGCCGTGCCTGCGCCTGCGCTGCCATCCGCTTATTTCCCGGCTCTCGGTTTATATCGGGGAACATTTTCGCGGGCCTTTGCCGCTGGAAGCGCTGTCAAAAAAATTCGGGTTATCCGCGCGCCATCTCAACCGCATTTTCAAGCAGTACTACGGGATTGGTCCGAAACGTTATGTTATCCAGCGGCGTGTAGCGGAAGCGGGCAAAATACTGCAACAGCGCCCGGGCTTGAAAATAGAGGCGGTTTCCGAGTCGGTCGGCTTCCGCGGCCGGGCCGTTTTTGAGCGCGCTTTCAAGGCCATGACGCGGTTGTCGCCCAGCGTTTATCGCGGTTTGCCGCAGTCCGCCTTCGCCAATCCGGCCGGCATTGCGCCCGCCGCGGCGAATACGACGCAGGGCGGGCCGGGCCGGCCGGAACATTAACCCGGGTTAAGGGCTTTCCCGGCGCCATGTCCGAAATAGTTGCATTTATGCTGAAAAATGCCGTTCGCATCCCGCGAAAAAAATTGTTAAATGGCATCCGACGTTAAAATCAATGTCCGGCGGAGATGCCGCAATTTGAAAGGAGATAATCATATGCCGCGCTCAAAACTGGCTTTGCTGGGTGGTCCGAAATCTTTGAAAAAGAACATTCCGGCCGCAATGTTCAAATGGCCCGTGATTACCCGGGAGGATGAACGGGCATGTTTGGATGTTTTGCGCCGCGGCGCCATGTCGGGCACCGATGTTACCATGGATTTTGAAAAACAGTTTGCGGCCTGGGAAGGCGTCAAATACGCCCTGGGCTGCTGTTCCGGCACGGCGGCGCTGCATTGCGCCATGTACGGATGCAAGGTCGGCGTGGGCGACGAAATCATTTCGCCGAGCATAACCTACTGGGCTTCCTGCCTGCAGGCCTATTCGCTCGGGGCGACGGTTGTTTTCGCGGAAGTGGAGCCGCA
>JAQUQV010000096.1 GCA_028715905.1 Kiritimatiellia bacterium | reverse complement strand
CGAAAGCCCCTTCTTCCGTGGTAAATTCGGCGTAAAGCCTGAACTTCGGCTCAAAAAAACCCTGGGCCCGGCCGGCCATAAAACTACCTGCGATCAACAAACCCATCGCGCCCAGCACAAACACACCCGCAATTTCATTGACGAACCTGAATTTGAAAGGCTGATTCATGGCTGTTTTTCCTTTACCAATATCATTTCCGCGCCCTGCATGCGATAACGAATTTCATTTGCCCGGCTGGCGGCGCGCCAGACCGCGTCCCGGCCGGTCTGCCAGATTGCCGCCGCGCCGCGTTGCAGCGCTGCCTGCACCGCGGCCATCAGTTTCGGGAGGTCGTTGTCCGGCACGCCCTCTTCAGGGCGCTCAAGCAGTAATAATAGAGGTGTTCCGATCAGGGCACGGACCCATTCCGCCATTTTCAGGTCGCGTTTTGGCACAAACACCGGCCGGCGGCGGGGTATTTCCTCCAGACCGAAAGCGCGCGCCAACGCGTCCGCTTCCGCGATAATCTCTTTTTCCGGACGGCGGGTGTGATGCCGCTCGGACAAGGTAACATTTTCAATCACATTGAGGTTGCTGATCCATCCGTTTTTTTCAAAGATTCTCCCGATCTGTGCCCGGGCGCGTAATTCATCCTCCGGACCAAGGGCGCGCCAATCCCGTCCCTGCCAGCGGACGGCTCCGGCCTCCGGAGCAAGGAGGCCTTCGGCCGCGTCGGCGAGCGGGAGGTTTTCACCGCCGGCTTCAAGCCGGACAAGCAAAAGGCGCCCCGGCGGCAGGCTGAATGTCAGCCCGCGCATTTCCGCCTGGCCGGGCGCGCCGGCCGGCAAGGCGACATTTGCAAACTCCAGAATATTTATTGTTTCAGGCATTTCAAGCATAAGTGAGAATTGAAACGAGCGCCGAGAGAATAAAGAGCGCGGCAATTGAGCGCACCACGGCCCGGGTCGCCGCCTGGGGCACTTCCGTAATCGCCGTTCCCACGCCGATGCCTTCGGAAGCGCAGATAACGGCCGTAAACATGCCGGGCAGAAAAGTTTTGGCCAACAGGCTGAACACGTCGGGCAGATGCACGGCTCTAAGCACGTTGGCGATGAACAAATCAGGCGCGCCGGTGCCGACGCCGGCCAGCATGCCATACAGGTAACCGCCGCCGAACGAGATTATAATAAACCAGATGGTCAGGCAAAAGACGCATATGGCAAAAGCCAGCGCGCGCGGCATGATCAGATAAAGCAGGGGGGCAATGCCCTGGCATTCCAGAAGATGAATTTCCCCCAGGACTTTCATGTTGCCCAGTTCCACGGCAATCGCCGTGCCGCTGCGGCCGATCAGGATAAAATTCACCAGGAGGGGCGCCAGCTCGCGCACAATGACAATGACGAGAATGCTTCCCAGCATCTGCGATTGCCCGGTTTTGCCGAGCCAGAGCTGGGCCTGCAGGACCACGGAGAGACCCGTCATGATCGCGACCAGCGAGACAAATTTAAGCGCTTCAACGCCGGTAAATAAAATCTGGCGGGCAAAGACGTTACGGGTGGTGCGCGGCCAGGCGCCGCCTTTGGCCGCCAGAAACAGGATGCTCCACAGGAGCGCAAAAAGATGCGCCGTGTCGCGCGCCTTGTTCAGCGCATTTTCGCCGAGCTTGCCGATCAATGTTCTCATTCTGTTTTTAATTCCGCGCCGAGGCCGCAAAACAGGCGTATCGGGAATTTGTACACTATTTCGCGCCGTCCCGCAACCCGGCCGGTTGCGCGCCGACCGCCCGGGCCGTATTGTTCTGCCAGAAAGGATCAAAAATGAACCACTGTTCAGGATGCTGCGCAATTTCTTTTTCCATGACCGCGCCGATTTTCAGGTTGATTTCTTCCAGCGTGGAATCCTCCCTGACGATGAGCGGGGGATAAAAGCGGAGCAGGAAAGTGTCGTTGGGCTGGCGCAAAACAAAAGCCGGGACAATCGGCGTCTTTGTGCGCAGCGCGATCCGCGCCGGTCCGCTGGAAAGCAGGGCGGGCTTGCCGAAGAAATTTACCATATGATGGTGGGCCGTAAAATCGCGGTCCGCCAGCATCACCACGCATTCCTTTCGTTTTAAGGCCTGCAGAACCCCGCGCGCGGCGCGCCCGATCGGAATAAGCCGGATGCCCCTTTCTTTGCGCTGTTGGTCAAAAAGCCGGTTTATTTTATCAAGCCGCTGGGGCAGGAAAACCACGTTCAGCCGGTAGCCGAGGGCGGTCATGATCGCCCCGCCCAGCTCCCAGTTGCCGAGATGGGCGGCGATAAAAATCACGCCCTTGTCAAAACTGCGCGCCTGTTCCAGGTAATCAATGTGCTCAATGCTGACCAGGCGGCGGACTTCCGCCGGGGTCATCCGCGAAAACTTGAAAAAATCCACCAGGTATTTCCCGAACAACTGAAAAGTCCTGCGCGCCATCTGCCGCAGCGTTTCCTCCGAGGCCGATACGTTTTTGGACTGGAGAATATGCGCCAGATTGGCCATGACCGCCCGGCGGCCTTTTTCATCCTCCGCGAAAAACCGGTCGGCAATGCGCAGCGCCAGCCAGTATGAAAACCGGCGCGGCAGCCGGCGGCTGAAAATCTGCGCAAGACGATACGATAAATAGCTGTTTTCCATGAATAATTCAATGCGGCCGCCGCGGGGCAATGGCATCATTAAATAAATGCTCGGCCAGATAAGACGAGCGCACCAGCGGTCCGGCGGCAACCGCCCGGAACCCCATCCTCAAAGCGTGTTGGCGGTATTCTTCAAAAGTTTCCGGAGGCACAAACCGTTTGACCGGCCGATGACTCCTGGACGGCGCCAAATACTGGCCAAGGGTCAAACATTGGCATCCGTGTTGCAGCAAGTCGCGCATGGCTTCGTAAAGTTCGGCATCGCTTTCCCCCAGGCCGGCCATTAAGCCGGATTTGACTGTTCTTGCCTTCCCGGACATGGCCGCGCGTTTCAGGACCTCCAGAGAACGCCGGTAGCCGGCCTGGGGGCGCGTTTCTTTCTGCAGACGTTCCACCGTCTCCAGATTGTGGTTGAAAACATCCGGCTTCGCTTCCAGCACAACCGCCAGCGCTTTTTCCGCGCCGTTAAAATCGGGCGTCAATACCTCCACCGTCGTCCTGCCGTTCATTGCGGCCCCGATGGCGGAAATGGTTTCCGCAAAAACACCCGCCCCGCCGTCGGGAAGATCGTCGCGGGTGACGCTGGTGATGACCGCGTGGCGCAATTTCAGATTTTTTACCAGGGCAGCCGCGCGGCGCGGCTCATCCCGATCAACCGCCTGCGGCTTTCCCGATGGAACCGCGCAAAAAGCGCAGTTGCGCGTGCAGACGTTTCCCAGGATCATGATGGTCGCCGTGCCGCGCCGGAAACATTCATGGCGGTTCGGGCACTGCGCGCTTTCACAGACGGTGTGCAGGCGCTGTTCATGCAGCAACGCATGCACGCGCGCGTATTTTCCGCCCGTATCAAGCCGGACCCGGAGCCATGGAGGTAGTCTTGTTTTCATTGACATTAATGTCAAACCGCGATCCATGATTGTGCGCGCCGCGCGGCCCTGAACATGGTCCAGGCCGCCAGCGTCTTGGCATCCCTGATTTTGCCGGCCGCCAGCATGGCTTCAAACTCTTTTGCCGAAAGCAGTACCGGCATAATCCGCTCATCGGCGTCCGGTTCCGGGCAAACGGCGGCGGCCCCGAGTCGGGCAAAAAAAACATCTATGCCCTCGTCGCAAAACCCGGGCGCGGTATAGATGCGGCCCAGCCGCGCCAGCGCCACGACTTTATAACCGGTTTCTTCCCTGATTTCCCTGCGGATGCAGGCACCCGCTCCCTCGCCCGGCTCGCGGGTGCCGGCCACAATTTCCAGCAGTTCGCTTTCCACCGCCTTGCGGAACTGGCGCACAAAGACAAACCGGTTGTCCCGCCGCCGGCAGAGCGCCGCAACGGCGCCGGGATGCCGCACAATCTCGCGCCGCGCCCGCAGGCCGTCCTGCAATTCAACCTCCAGCAGATCGGTCTTGATCAGACGGCCCGTAAATTTACGCTCGGAATGGATTGTTTTTTCTTGCATGCCGGAATTACCGCGGCTTTTTGCGGACATGGCCAGGCACAATCGGCGAGGTTTAATCTGCATCGTGTTTTTCTCCTTTCAGAGCGGAAATCATTTCAAGCAGTCCGCATGCGGCGCAGTCGGAACGGTCGCCGAGGCAGAAATCGTGGAATATCTGGATCAGCCCCTGCTGCAACAATCCGCGGCGGTAAAGGGAAGGATTATGGTCCGGACCAAGCAGGTTAAAGGCGCTTTGTCTGATGACCGCATTCATTTCCTCAACCGGCAGGCATGCCAAGAGGTCATCCGGCGGCTTTTTCAAGCGGCGCAAGCCCATTTGCATAGGGATAATTACGTTGGAGACAATAGCCGCGGCGCGCCGGCGGCCGATGAGGGCAATATCCGCCGCGGACGGTTTTTGACCGAAGACAAACCGGCGGCGCCAGTAATTATCGCCGGGCTTTTGCAGAACGGCAAGGATGTTTTCAATCCACCGCCCGGCGTCCGCGCCGGGAACCTCCGGCCCGCCGAACATTTCCGACGGCATTTCCCTGTTGGTGAAGATGTCGGCTGCGGCCATGAGCCGGCGCCGGGGATGATTCTGCGGGCGGACGCCGCTCAATGACCACAAGCCGGCCGGAATGATCTGCGCCGACCATTCCGCCCGTTGTTTCCACCAGAAATTCCAGAGTTTGCGCACAAAACGGCGGCTCTCATCATCCCAGCGCGCGCCGGTTAACGCCGGTAAAAGGCCGGCCACGCCAGCCAGAAGGGCGTAGGCAAAGACGGGATTCAAACCGGAATATTCACGGAGCGCTTCCAGCGGCACGCGCTCGGCGAGCAGGCGAAAAGGCAGGCGGTTGTTTTTGTAACCCAGCGCGCCCATGATTTCCTCATAAAGAACCTGGTCCCGGCCCTTTTGTTCCGCGGCCGCGGCCAGCCGCCCGGCCTTGACCGCAAGGCGGTGTTTCCCGGCGGCGGACAACAGGCCGCAAACCGCCCCGGGGGAACAACGGGAGAGGATCCGCGCGCAGGGAGTATCGTCCCCGCGGGCGGCGAAGGGATAAGCGGCAACATCTATTGACTCAAACGAAAACAACGGGTTGCCGAGGAGTTTTTTCCTGAGAACAATTTGCAGGGCGGACGGCGGCAAGACGTTTGACGGCAGGCGGCCGGGAAAAAAGGTTACATGGGCGATCACGCGCGCGTACGCCGGGTCGGCGGCATGGCCGTGTTTTTGCCAGTCGGCAGGATGGATATGCACTTCAACGTCGCCCTTGATCCTCCGGCGCGCGGCTCCCGCCCGCAAAACCGCATCAAGAAAATCGGGGCCCTTCTCAAGATTCCAGCGTCCCGGTTTTTCAATAATGACCTCTTCCCCGTTTTCAGCGCGCAGTTCCGCCGGGCGCAATTCAGGGGAAAACCATATGCATTTCAGATGCCGCTCCGTGGCTGGAAAACCCCCGCCTCCCCCGGAGGGTGGCAGCCGGCCGTAGGCAAAAACGTCGTTCAAACGTAAAGATTCTTTCATCGGCATGCGCCCGTCTGGCGCGGCGATATTACCTGAAAATCGCGCGGAAACGCACCTGTTTTTCCCCCTCCGAACTGTCATCCGGAGCACAGAGCAAAATACACCAGAAACCCCGGGCATGCAATCTTTTTCCCGGGCGACCCGCCGCCCCCCAGGGCTGTGTTACCCGTGGTGGTAACACAGGCTGAATCAAGAAGATAGAAAATAAAACTGGACAATCCGGAATCTGTCTGCTATTGCTTTCCGGCATGAATACAAACACTTGGAAGCAGTATG
>JAQUQV010000095.1 GCA_028715905.1 Kiritimatiellia bacterium | reverse complement strand
TTTTTTTTACAAAGAAAGGAATAAATCGCCAGCATAAAAACAACCGGCGTAGTCGTTTGACAACCTGGCTTTACAACGCAACACTCAAAACCTTTCGCAGGCCGGTCGCCATGGATATAAACACATGCCGCCTACCGGCCGGTTTTGATCAGAAACCTGAAAGCGAGCATGGTGATATCGTCGGATTGTTCCGCGCCGGCCGCATAAACGCGCAGTTTTTCGCGCATGATTTTAACCATCTGCTCGCCGCTGACGCCGCGACTCTGCCGCAAAGCATCCGTGGCGCGGTTTTCGCCGAACATGCCGCCGGCGCGGTCCATGGCTTCCGTGACGCCGTCGGTGTACATAAAAACAGTGTCGCCGGCCGCCAGACTGAAGGATTTCTCGTTGAAAATCAAGGCCGGCATAATACCCACCAGCGCGTCGCCGGTCAAAGGCAACTGCGCCGCCTCTCCTCCGGACCGCACAATAAACGGCGGATTGTGGCCGCCATTGCTGTATTTACATTCGCCTGTTTTTAAATCAACCAGCGCGCAAAAGATGGTCACAAACATGTTGGAATCGTTGCCTTCCGCCAGTTGCGAGTTTAAATGGCGCAAAATGACCGCCGGGCTGCGTTCCGTGCGGCAAATAGCCCGCAAAAGCGTTCTGGCCTCCACCATGAACAAGGCCGCGGGCATGCCCTTGCCGGATACATCGCCGATAAAAAGGAAAACATGCGCTTCATCCGGCATAAAAAAGTCGTAAAAATCCCCGCCGACCTCGCGCGCGGGCTCCAGTATGCCGAAAAGATCAAACTCCTTCCGGACGGGGAACGTTTTCGGCACCATGTCCATCTGGATCGCGCGGGCAATGTGCAGTTCGCTTTCAATGCGTTCCTTGGCGGCGGTGGTCTCCTGCAATCGGGCGATGTGCGTTTTAAGGTCGCCCCGCATGCTCTCAAAAGCGCCGGCCAGCTGGGCGACCTCATCCTCCCCCCTGACCCGGGGCAAAGGCTTGTCCAATTCGCCGCGGGCCATGAGGCGGGTGGCGCCGGCCAGTTGGCGCAACGGGCGGGAAATGGAACGCGCAATGCCCAGCGCCACCAGCAAAATCAGCGCGAAACCGGCCGCGCCCAGCATAAGGTTCACGCGGTTCAGGCTGAAAATCTGCCGCATAAGTTCCTTCCTGAAAAATATCACGCCCAGCGACCAGTCGGTGGCCGGAACCGGCGCAAAAAAGAGCCAGCCTTTTTCGCCGGAAACCACGCTGGTAAAAGGAATAAAATCAGTTTCGCCGCGGACCATCCGCCGGCCCGCCCGCCAGCCGGCGGAGCGAACGAGCGGATCGGGATTGATTTCGGCCGTGCTGAAAACGGTCTCATTCATGATCAATTCGCGCCGCGGATGCGCAATGAATGTTCCGTTTGCCGAAATAAGCCAGGCATAACCGACTTCCTTCTTCAAAAGCGAGGCCAGCAACCCGCTCAGCCATTCAAGAGAAACATCGCTGGTTACGACTCCGTAAAACTCATTGCTTTTAAAAACAGGGCAACTGTATGTCACCATAAGAATACCGCCGCCGCCCTCGTCAAAGTAAGGCTCGCACCAAACCGGCTTTTTCAGCTTCTGCGGAAGATAAAACCAGTCCCATGTGTCATAGCGATAATCATCCGCGCCAAGGTCCTTGCAAACCAGTTGCCCTTTTTCGTTAAAGACGTAAGGGGCGCAGTAATCGGGTTTTTGTCCGTTTAATGACGGGTTCAAGGCGATGGCCGCGCCGTAAATATTGCCGCTGTTCTGCTCCAAAGTGCGCCGCAGGAGTTGATACATGTCATTCGTGGAAAGAGACTGCATTTCCAGGCCAACGGTCATCCCCTGGACCGCCTTTTCCACCGACCGCGCCGTAGTTTCAATGCGGTTGACCGTGGCCGACGCCATGTAACGCGCCTTGGTCTCCAGATCGTCCATGAGCATGCGGCGCACGCTGACATAACTGTATCCGATAATCGCGCCCAGAATACATCCCGCCCCCAAAACAACCAGGAGGGCCAGGCGGACCGCTATGCTGCGGTTAATGAGCATCTCCCGCCCCTTTCTCCCGGAGCTCCGGTCCGCCCGGAACGCCTCCGCCCCCCGCAGTTGCGCCGCAGGCCGGCGCAAACGGATGAAATTCCCCGAATGCCGGCGCGGCGCGGATCAGTTTCCGCTCGCGCAGAAGAGCGGCGGCGCGATTGTATTGCGTTTCGGACAACACGCCGAACTGCCATGCATCGCCCTGACCGGAAAAAATGGAAACGATGATCTTTTCCAGCATCCATTTCATATGCGCGCGGTTGTCCGGAAAATGACCGCGGCGGACATCCTCCATGACAATATCAAGGGTTTCTTCCGGATTGTCCCGGGCATAGCGCCAGCCATCCAGCGAAGCTTCGGCAATGTCGCGGCACAAGCCCGGCCAATTCACCGCGGTTGATTCAGAACAATCCCCGGCGCATACTCCCTGCGCCAGCAGCGCGGCCAAAACCGCGGAAAACCATCGTTTCATATTTTCTTTCGCCATCCGCCGAAAATTTATTCTTTTGGGGAATGTTTTTGGACTTGATTTAAGATATATTTAATGGATACTGTCGTCAATTTTTTATTCCCGGAATGATTTTGGCCGCGCCTGATTTAACCTGAAAGGAGTATGCAGAAAATGAAAAACAAGGAATTGAAAATCGGCGTGATCGGCGCCGGCGGAAGAGGCGCGCTGGCCGGACATGCCCATCAGCCTGAAAAATGCGCGCGCCTGACCGCCGCCTGCGACCCCAATCCCGAAGCGTTGCGCAAGTTCAAGGAAAAATACGGGCCGGAGGTTTTCCTGACCGATGACTACAAGCAACTGGTTGCCCGGGACGATCTTGACGCCGTCTTTATCACCTCGCCCGATTTCCTGCACGAAGAACAGGCGCTGGCGGCCATGAAAAAGGGCAAATCGGTTTATGTTGAAAAACCGATGGCCATCACCACCGAGGGCTGCGACCGCATGCTGGAAGCCGCCTGCAAAAACAAGGTCAAGCTTTATCTCGGCCACAACATGCGCCATATGGGGTTCACCAGCAAAATGAAGGAATTGATTGACCGGGGCGCCATCGGCGAAGTCAAGGCCGGCTGGTGCCGCCATTTTGTCTCCTATGGCGGCGACGCCTATTTCAAGGATTGGCACGCCGAACGGTCCAAGGCCACCAGTCTGCTCCTTCAAAAAGGCGCGCACGACATTGACATTTTGCATTGGCTCTGCGGCGGACACAGCCGGCTGGTGAGCGCAATGGGCGGTCTGACCGTGTATGATCAAATCAAGGACCGCCATCCAAAATCGGAACGCGGCGACGCCAGCTGGCATCTGGAGAACTGGCCGCCGCTCAAGCAGAAAGGCTTGAACCCGGTGATTGACGTTGAAGATATTTCCATGATGCTGATGGAACTCCAGAATGGCGTCTTTGCCTCCTACCAGCAATGCCATTACACGCCCGACGGCTGGCGCAATTACACCATCATCGGCACGGAAGGCCGAATGGAAAACTTCGGCGATACGCCCGGCGCATGCGTGGTCCGGCTCTGGAACAAGCAGAACTATTATCAGCCGTACGGAGACGAGCAATTCTTCATTTCCCGCGACACCGGCGGCCACGGCGGGGCGGACCCGCGGATCGTGAATGAGTTTTTATGCTATCTCCGCGGAAAAACAATGATAAAAACATCAGCCGTCGCGGCGCGTTACAGCGTGGCGGCGGGCTGCGCGGCGGCCCATTCCCTGCGGCACGGATCAATCCCGGTTAAAATCACGTCCGTGCCGAAAAAGATTGCCGATTATTTCAATCGGGACGTTATCCGGTAGGGATTTCTCACGGAAAATACAACACATGCCGCGCGCGGCGGAAAACGAATGGACGCGGACGGCATTTTCTTGCGCTCGCGCAAAAAATATCGTCCGCATTCCCTTCACGGCGAGCGCCGCTAGCGGGTCGGCGAGCAGGCGAGAGACTTTAACTCCAATGCATGGGCGTGAATCTTGCCGAAAATGGCGGCAATATCCCGCATGTCGTCCCGCGTGCCCAGCAGAAGATGATGCCGGAACCAGAGGGCGGATTCCCGGCATAGTTTTTCCGTGCCGGGCAAAAACATTTTTTTATACTCCCGCCGGCTGGCAAACATGGGCTGCTTATAAAGCGGCATCGGATAACCCGGCACAAGATCAAGCCCTTCGGCTTTGGCCGCCTTGATCAGCAAAGACCGCGAACAGCCGAATTCCGCGGGCTCAAACCGGATGCAGAAAAGATGATAAGAGCGCGGCCTAACCCGTTTGTCGTCCGGCACCGGATACAAACCCGGAATTCCCGCCAATTGTTTGTTCAATATTTTCGCGTTTGCCTCGCGCCGGACGATATGTTTCGGCAGACGGCTCAACTGCGCCAGCAATATGGCCGCATGGAACTCGGTCAGGCGCAGGTTGCTTCCCATCAGAAAATGCTGATACCAGGGGGTATTTGCCCCGCGGCCGCAATTGGTGTATGACCGGCAGGTGTTCGCCAGTTTTTCATCGCTGGTGACAATGGCGCCGCCCTCGCCGGCGGTGATATTTTTGCTGGCCTGGAAGCTGAAACAGCCGCAGTCGCCAATGGCGCCCGCGCCGAATTTCCCCTTCCAGACGGTTCCCCAGGCGTGGCAGGCGTCTTCAACCACTTTAAGACGGCGCTTCCGCGCCAGCTTCATAATGGCGTCCATATCGGCCATGAAGCCCGCGAAATGGACGGGCATGATCGCCCGGGTGCGCGGCGTGATAGCGGCCGCGATTGAATCGGCGCTAACACAGTAATCAGCGGAATTGACGTCGGCAAAAACCGGCTTGGCGCCCACCCGCATGACGCAGCTGGCCGTGGCCATGAAGGTGTAGGCCGGAACAATCACCTCGTCGCCCGCGCCGATGTTAAGGGCCAAGAGGCAGGTTTCCAGAGCAGTGGTGCCGCTGGAAGCCGTAACACAATACCTGCCCCTCTGGAAGGCGGCAAAAGCCTCCTCAAATTCGCGCACCTTTTCGCCATACCACCACTTGCCGGACTCCAACACCTTGATAATTCCGCGCCGTTCCCGCTCATCCCACATTGGCCAGGCCGGCCATTGTTTACCAGCTGATCTTACCGGTTTTCCGCCAAACAATGCTAATTTCCGCATCATCGCCCCCGTTTTTTGCCGATTTTATTTATCATAAACGCACAACTGTTCAACCTTGAAAAATGGAACCCGCCTTTGGCCTTTGATTAACATAAAAAAACACCGCTTTGTTTTTCGTTATACCTGAAGTTTTCGAAATAACCCATTTGGTTATTTCAAAAACTAACGTGGTTATAACAAAGGACATGCGGCAGTATTTTTAAAGTTTAGATTTCTACATTCAAATGTCAAACCCGAATATTGCACGAATTTCGGCAATATTCGCTTTCGCTCAGGCGGGCATTGCCCGCCAGCGAAAGGCGTGAATCCGGGGCGGAAAGTTCCCGGTTGAATACGGCGCTAAATTGCCCCGCCATAGCGTCGCGAACCTCACGCAATGAGGGACAGGTTTTTCCGAGCAACTTTTCCAGCGAAGCCACCTCTTCGCCGGCCAAGCCGCAGGGAATAATGGCGGCAAATCCCGACAAATCTGGGTTCACGTTAAAACTCATGCCGTGATACGATACCCAGCGCCTGAACCTTACCCCGATGGCCGCCAGTTTGCCTCCCTCCGTCCAGGCGCCGGTCATGCCCGTGCGCCGCCAGGCCCGCACTCCGAAAAACTCAGCCGTGCGGATGGCCACCTCTTCAAGGGCGCCGAGATAACCGCGCACACCCCCCGCCCCATCCGCCGCAGCCGCCCCCCCCGCCCCCCGCCTGCTAATGGGATACATGACAAGTTTGCCGGGTCCGGGGAAAGTTACCGCGCCGCCGCGCGATG
>JAQUQV010000094.1 GCA_028715905.1 Kiritimatiellia bacterium | reverse complement strand
AATGTTTTCATGTCATGGCCAACAGTAATATGCAAATGCTCACCCCGTTAAAAACGGAGTGGAGGACGATGGGAGTCCACAGCGAACCGGAAGAAATATACAACATGGAGAGAACGACCGCCAACACAAATAACGGGGCAAACGAAGGCAGGTGCTGATGGACGAGGGCAAAAAGCGCCGAACTGATCACGACCGCCGCCCCCGGCCCCGTTTTTTTCATCAAGACCGGCAATAATATGCCCCGGAAAAGAGTTTCTTCAACCACCGGCGCGACAACCACAGCCAGCAACAGCAGAAAAAAAAGGCTCCAGCCCGACTGCGGCTCCATAAAAACCGCCACAACGTCCTGAAGCGTAACCGGGTAACCTGCCGCGTACAGGAATAACTGGCATAGAAAAGACGTGAAAAAAACAATCGGTATAATCCCCAAATAACCGGCCAATCCCCGGCCGGCGGCCGGCTTCAGATTGCGCCAACCCATGCCGAACGCCTCGTTCCAGGAAATATTCCGCCGCCGGATAAACCAACAGACAATCAACAGGGCGATGCCGTGGAACAAAAGACCCTGAACAAGCGCGGCAGCCGTATCCTTGGCGTCCGCCGCGAACCAGCCGAGTTTAATGCCGCCCCAGTGGATCAAACCCGCGGAAAGCTGGATGAGTATGAGCAGAACGAAAATCCAGGCCGCGTCCCCTGGCCGCCACGGTCCGGCCCTGATGCGTCTGGCCATGTTTTCCCAGCTCCACGGTTGGGAAAGGACCCGGAAGAACAAGACAATGTCCATGATCACGCCGATGAAGAGCGCCGCCAAATAAATGCTTCCTATCGCGTAAACGGGGGAGATGGCAATATCCGCTGAAGATAATGGCGATAATTCCATAAACAAATCATGCCGTCCGGGCCATTTCGGAACAGCCGCCGGGCCGCGGAGGTCGCCGAACAGGCCGGCAACCAGCGCAAAGAGAAAAAATATGGCCCGGTTTCCTCCGCATCTCAAGCGGAA
Source organism: Kiritimatiellia bacterium (assembly GCA_028715905.1). Classification (NCBI taxonomy): domain Bacteria; kingdom Pseudomonadati; phylum Kiritimatiellota; class Kiritimatiellia; species Kiritimatiellia bacterium. Next base: position 4,974 of record JAQUQV010000094.1, on the reverse strand, counting down.
GCGGATTCAATTCTTTCCCTGACAACGTAAGTCGGCTTGCCCTGGGATTCGTGATAAGTGCGAATCTGAATTTCCGCCAGGATGCCCATGCAGACAAATTGAATGCCGAAAAAGACGAGCATGAAAGAAGTCATTACCCAGAAAGGGCGTTTCAACAGCCCGGCGGCAAATTCCGTCCCGAAGAAGTTGGCGGCAATGTTGGCGATAACCATAAAAAGCATAAGCAAAAACCCCGTCCCGCCGACCAGCAGGCCAAGTTTGCCGAAAATTTGAATCGGGCTCCGGCTGTAACGCAGCAGGAAGGAGACGGTCATCAGGTCCAGGATCACCTTCACGATGCGCGAGAGGCCATACTTGGATTTGCCGAACCGGCGGGCGTGATGGCGCACCACCACCTCGTCAACCCTGCATCCCACCCAGCTTGCGAGCGCGGGTATGAAGCGGTGCATGTCGCCGTAAAGCTCTATGTTCTCCAGCACTTCGCGCCGGTAGGCCTTGAGGGTACAGCCATAATCGTGCAGATGCACCGCCGTAACCCGGCTGATAAGGGCATTGGCGATCATTGAAGGCAGCCGCCTCCGGATGGCCTCGTCCTGGCGGTCTTTGCGCCAGCCGCTGACCACGTCAAAGCCCTTCTCCAACCTTTCCAGCAGAAGCGGGATATCCTCGGGATCATTCTGCAGGTCGGCATCCAGGGTGATGACGATCTCGCCCCGGGCGTCGTGGATGCCGGCGCTCATGGCCGCCGTCTGGCCGAAATTACGGCGCAGCCTGACAAGGCGGAAATGCGGCTTGCCGCCGATGTTTTCGCGCATTTTTTCCCAGGTCTTATCCGTGCTGCCGTCGTCAACCAGGATAATTTCATACGACCGGCCGAGCTTGGAAAGCGCGCGGTGCAGATTCTCGCAAAGCGTCTTGACGCTTTCCGCCTCGTTATAGACCGGCACCACCACCGAAAGATTTACGCGGTTTTCATTCATCGCGTTTCTCAAGGGGCATGGGGTTGCAGAGATTTTTAGCTGATTTGGCCAGCCTTCCGCAGTTGAAGCAGATAAAAGCCGGATTGAGGGCCAGCGCGCGTATTTTTTCCAGGCACCCCGCGCTGGCGAGGACGCACAAATGGCCTTTATGGTCTCCCCGACAAGTTTTCTTTTCCATTGTTCCTCCCTTGCGCCATGAATAGAGCGCCGCGTTGTTGATCCGGCCAATTACCATTTCCCGCAAAAAATATCGTACACCGCCGAGGCGATGGCCACGTGTCCCGTCAAATTCGGATGCACCGGCTCGTTGCAGAACGTGTCCGGCTCATAGTACTTCAATAGTTTCTGAAACATGGCATGCGTCTTCAAGAGGCGCGTTTTATATTCCCCGCTCATGCGGGCCACAATCTTCAAATATTGGGGCAGGATGTCAAGCACCTGCCGGCGGAAACTGTCGCGCGAGGTTTCCCGGGTGATATAGAACGGCTGGATCAGCAGGATTTTACAGCGCGGCAATTCGCGCCGGGTGCGCCGCAGTATTTTCCGGTAATCTTCCTCAAATTTTTCCGGGGAGACCCCGCTGGCCGGGTCGCGCAGATGCGTGTACAGGTCATTGATGCCGATTTTGATGGAAAGCCAGTCCGGTTTATGCCGCAGGACGTCGTCCCCCCAGCGGGATAACAGGCCGGGAACCCGGTCTCCGCCGATGCCTTTATTGATGATTTCAACCCGCTTTTCCGGCTCGCAGGAGATGAGAAAATCGTTGAATATCTTGACGTATCCGTTGCCCAGCGGACGCTCCGCGCCGCGCCGGCCGCAGTCGGTTATGCTGTCGCCGATAAAAAGGATCTTGTCGCCGTTCTTGATTCTAGTTGTCATTTTTTTATCTGGATGCCTCCCGTTTTTCATGCGGCGCGCGCCGCCGGATAAATTTTGCAATTGGCGCTACCATAACGATTATTCCATCGGAATCAAAGTTTTTTTTTGCGTTCGGCATGAATCAGGGAAACGATCGCCATATGGAGAGCGTTCAAGGCCAGCAGTATGTAATCCCCGCGGCCGGCGCCGTGCCGCGCAATCAGCTCGTCGCACTCCCTGAGAATATCGCGGACCGCCGGATCAATGCTGTCCGGCGGCAAGAGCCCGATTATCCGGCGCACTGCCCCGGCGGCGGCCGGATCGCGCTGTTCAAAACTGCGGGCGCACGCGGCTATGAGTTTGCGATGCGCCTGCATCGCAAGGGAACCGCGGACGATCTTTTTTTCTATGTCCATCATTTCCTCGGCGCAGGTTGTCTCAAAATCAGAACGGCTGCGGCGCCACAACTGGGCCAGATGATGCTCGGATCCGCTGATGCGCGCTATGGCCAGCAGCACTTCGCCGCGCAAATGCTCGTCCGCCAGCCGGCGCAGAAGGGCCATAAATTCCGGCAGCATTTCTTGCCTCCGCAAACGTCCGAGAGCGGCGGCGTAACCGGCGCGGACATTGTCGTTTTTTTCGCTTTTGAAAGCCGCGATGATTTCCGGGACGCTTTCCTGGTCGTTCAGCTTGGCCAGCGCCCGCGCGCATTGGGAGCGCAGCAGCGCGTATTCGCACTTCAGCATTTCGCGCAGGACCGGCGTGGCGCGCCGGTCGCCCATCCTGCCCAGCGCCCAGACCGCCGCTTCGCTCAAGCCCGGCTCCCTGCTTCGCAGCGCCGCGGCCAGGGTGTCAATCAGCTTGGCGTCCGGCGGCATGCGGGCCATGGAAACGATTGCTTCGTAACGCACGCTGAAATTGGGGTCGGCGGCGGACTGCAGAAGTTCTTCAACCGTCAAGAGACTCCGCGCATCGCCCATCCGCCCGGTGAATTCAACGCGCTGCGATTCGTCTTCCGCGAAGTGGTAGCGGAAAATGGAACTGAAGGCCAGCAAAGGGTTGCCTTCCAGAAAGAAGGACAGGAATCGCCCCGGCCACACGGGGCTGTCAGCCGGCGCCCGGCGGAAGATGATAATCGCGCCCAGACAGCAGAACAGCATGATCGCAAACAAGGCCGTGTAATTATCAAAGTGGATGAAACGCCAGTCGTGCCGGAACGGCTGTAAAACATCGAGCAGCCGGCCGTGAAACAATGAACAAACGGCCAGGGCAACGCTCTGCACGGCTATGTTCAAGCTTGTGGCAAAAGCCGGGTTGCGCAGCGTCGGCAGAACGTCAACATAAAAATAACGCGTTGTGCCCGCAAAATAACCCTGCCATAGGATGCCGAAGAACGCGTAGACCAGGCCGGTCTGCGCAATGCTTTGCATCTCCATGCGCGGCAGCATGAAAAGCAAAAAGGGCAGGATCGGCCAGCCCAGCATGGCGCTTACCATGACCGGTTTGCTGCCGAACCGGTCGGCGCTCCAGCCCCAGAAAAAAGCTGAAAACAGAATGCCAAGCTGAAAACAGAAACTGAAAAACATGATTTTGTCAACACTGAACCCGATCTGTTCCCTTAAATACAACGGCAGGAAGACGAACGTAGCCGTGGTTACCGCCATGAACATGTTGCCCAGGAGCGAATGACGGAACTTCACATTGCGCAGCGTTTCCATGGCGCTGCTGATAAGCGGCAGACTTTCGCGCTCCATGGTTTGCGCCTGGCCTCCGGGAAGACGCGTGGCGCAGGCCAGGCCGATGAAACCGAACAATACGCCGGCATACATTGCGGCCTGGAAACCGGCCAGGCCCGGCCAGTTTTTTATAATGAAAATCGCCGCAAGAGAGGCCATGGCCATGCCGCAGATACCCGCCATGGCGGAGATGGCATCCACTTTTCCCCTCACTTTGGCCGAGATAAGTTCAAAAGTCCAGATCAGCCACGCCGTGTCGCCGATGGCCCTGAAAACCCCGAAACAGAAAATAATCAGCGCCACCCATAAAAAAACAGCCGGGTTGCCGTAGCGATTAGCCACCAGCGCGGCCAGCGGCAGAAGTAAAAGGATGCAATACCTGACGGAATAAGCGCGCAGAAAAATTCTGCGGGGACCGCAGCGCATGATCCAGTTTGATAAAAAAATAGAGGTGATGTATAACAGCGGCAGAATGGACACAACGAAACCGATTTGAGTCTTTGACATCCCCAGGGCGTCGCAAAAAAGAGGAAAAAGAGCGCCGAAAACCGTCAAGACCGCAAAAATATTTGAGGAAACAGAGAAATGGTAGATCCACTTATAACTTTGCTTTTGCTGGACGGTTGTTATCATGTTTGCAGGGTGTTTGGCATACCGGCGCAATTTAAGCGATAAATTGAAATATAGTGCGGAAAGCCAAAGTTTCAATCCAAAACTATCCGTTGTGAAACGAAAGCGTAAATGGTTGACTCATCGGTAAATACAAAGAAGGAAAAAGCGCTTGCCGGCCGCATGGACAAACTCGGCGTCCGCGCCGTTGATTTGCGCGAAACTTTCGTCCGCGGCGCCGGCCGGGGCGGGCAGAAAATAAACAAGACCTCGTCCTGCGTGCAGCTGCTCCATCTGCCGACCGGTCTCATGGTAAAATGCCAGCAGACACGCTCGCGGGAGCTCAACCGCTTCCTGGCCCGGCGGGAATTATGCGAGAAAATTGAAGAAAAAGTTTTGGGCGCGCAATCGGCGCGCCGCCAGGCCGCGGAAAAAATACGCCGTCAGAAACGCCGCCGTTCCCGGCGTCAGCGCGCGCTCATGCTGGAGGCCAAACATTTGCGTTCGTTGAAAAAACAAGCCCGCCGGTCGGTGTTGTCCGAAGCGTGAAGCGCTGTCCGTGAAAAGCATTTTGCTTTATATGCAAACATCGGCTGAAGAATCGGGCGGGAGAAAAGAACGGCGGTTAAAAATGCGCCCGTAGCTCAACCGGACAGAGCTCCTGACTTCGGATCAGGAGGTTGCAGGTTCGAACCCTGCCGGGCGCGTTCTCTTTCGCTTTAATATTCAACCAGTTACAGAAGATTGGATTCTCCGTTCCCCTTCCCTGTTTTTCCTTTCGGGGCTCCCAG
>JAQUQV010000093.1:3312-6014 GCA_028715905.1 Kiritimatiellia bacterium | reverse complement strand
CCGGACGCCGATGACGACAAGCTCAGTAACCGCGAGGAATGGGCCAATGCCACCCATTTGCTCGGCAATTGTTCCGCCACCTGGCCGAATAAACTTCTGCCCAGCGACCCGGGCGTGATTACCGCGCCCCAGCCGAACGATCCGCACCCGCAGGACACGGACTGGGACGGCGTAACCGACAACGGCGAGAAAACACTGCTTTCAAATCCCTGTGCCTGGGATACCGACGGCGACTATCTGCCCGACGGCTGGGAATGGTATGCCGGCACCGATCCGCTGGTGAGCGACGCTTCGTCCGACCCGGACGGCGACGGCCTGCTCAATTACCAGGAATACTGGACCGGCGCGGTGCCCGAATGGCAGTTGTGCAATCCGGACTGGCAGGACAAAATTCTCTTCTGCATCCGCCGGGCCATGACCTGGGACCCGTTCAAGGCCCCGGACTGGGGCCGGGACGGCGCCGTGTTCATCCCGCCGGATTATATCTCCGACCCGTGCTTCATGCTGGTCAACAATGTCTACACGAATCTCGGCTATTTAAGAACCAACTATCCGGCCGCCAGTTCCTGGCCCGCGCCGTTGGACCCGTTAAAATTTCCCTATTACCACACCACTTTCGCGGGTGTTGCCAATACCAACAACGCTTTTGACAGCGACGGCGACAACATGGATGACGGCTGGGAGGTCTATCACGGACTGAACCCCCTGCGGGGCGCTTTCGGCCTGGATATTGATTACTTCAGCCTGCCGCGCGTGGTTCTTTTCGGCAACGTGGACGTGCCGGACGCCGATCCCGATACGCCCGGCTACCAGTTCGGATACGAGGGCAGTCCTTTCAATTCCCTGCTGGAATACATCCAGGCCGTGGAACCTTATCGTAACAATCCGGAAGCGAGGACTTACGCGATGTTGTCAATAGTCGGCCCCTTCAATTTCGGCCTGGACGGCATGGACCCGGACGGGGACGGTTTACCCAACCTGGAAGAATACAGCTATTTTACAAGCAGATATTTCTATCACACCGATCCCACCCCCATCTGGCGCACCGACCAGAATGACGTAAACAGTTTTATGCGTAAAAATTATGTGAAACCTTCCCTTTACAGAGAAGGCGGATATTGGTGGTCACACGGGTGGGACCTGCTCGCCAATTATCCTTTCCGGTTTGAAACGGTTGAGGGGTATGACAGCGATAACGACGGCGTGGGCGATTATGCCGAAATCAATTCCGCCGCGGAAGAATCAGGCGATAATCCGCTGGATGAACGCAACCCGGTCCGCAACCGCGCGCTTTATGTGAACGGCACGAATGATTTCGCCCGCCAGATTATTACGCGCAATCGTTTCGGGGGAAACACCCTGACGCGGTTCTGCGTGGAGGCCTGGGTCAAGGCGGATAATCCGCAGAAAACCGGCAACCAGGTCATTCTTGAAAAAGCCGGGCTTTACAATAACCCGCTTAATCCGGGGAGTTATATTGTCGGCGCCAATTTCCGCCTGGGACTCACCAATGGTCTGCCCTACATCCTTTATAACGGGCGCGGAAGTCTGCGCGCATACCAGGCCACGGCCCGGACCGCGAGCCGTCTCACCACCAATTGGACCCATATCGCCGGCTCTTACGACGGCGCAAAATTGTCAATCTATGTCAACGGCGAGGAAAGTTATTCCCTGCCCACGGCCGAATTGCCGGCCAACGGATTTAACGTGCTCTATCCCGACGGAACGTTTGACGCTACGGATCACACTTTGATAGTCGGCGCGCGCGATCAGCTTGCCGGAGGCCCGATTCCGGGGAGTTATCCTTACCCGATTGATTATTTCGGAGGGTGCATTGATGAAGTCCGCGTCTGGAACGGCGTGCATACCCGCGCCGAAATCCTGGCCAATAAAGACCGGCGGCTGACGCAGTCGGACATCACCAACAGCATGCCTTCTATTTACAATTATTTCACCTTTGACGACGTGCCCGATCCCGCCCGCGCGGGTGAAGGCGTTTTCCCCTCCGGAATGGACCAGGTCAGCTCCGACACGCATCCCGAAATTTCATGGTGGAAGAATTATTTTTACCGCTCCACGGTTTACACCGGCTCCGCTAATTCCTATAATTACATGGTTTATGCCAGCGACCATGCCTGGCACAGCCGGGCGGCTTCGCCGGCTTACGACGATTCTTACCACTTCAGCACCAATTTTTCCGGCACAAACGTTTTCCAGGCCCCGGAAGATTACGTGAACCCCGCCAATCCGTATCATGAAAATGTCTTTAACGCGAATTGGGTCTACGACCTTCTGCTCTTTGTCGGCGCGCGCAGCACGGCCACCAATTCGTGGCTGAGCGGCCTCGGCGACGACCCGGATTCAACCGATTCCGACGGCGACGGTTTGCCGGACTGGTGGGAGCAGATGTACGGGCTTGACCCGAACGATCCCAACGGCGAAAACGGCGCCTGGGGCGACCCGGACAACGACGGCCTCAACAACCGCGCCGAGTACCTGGCCGGCACCGACCCGAACAATTCCGACACGCACGGCACGGGAGTGGGCGATTACGACTACCATGCCGGTCTTTACACGCGGACCCTCGGCGAAATATACATGGACGGCGACGGCATGCCCGACATCTGGGAAATCCAGTACGGCCTGGACCCCTATCATTACGACGCCCACCTTGACAAGGACGGCGACGGCTGGAGCAATTA
>JAQUQV010000093.1:0-3212 GCA_028715905.1 Kiritimatiellia bacterium | reverse complement strand
ACCCGCAACATGCGCTGGCCGCGTAATTTCTTCCATGAATGGGATTACCAGCTGGCCGGATTTTACGGCTTGAGCGCCGGAACTTATCAGTGGTGGATGAATTCCCGGCAGGGCACTTTCTCCGTCACCTGGCCGGCAACCATGAGCGCTCCAACGTTAGTCTATCCGCGCGGGCACACCTTCAACTATGCCCGCAACCAGCTCAAATGGACCATGGACGCCAACACCACCAGGTATCATCTGCAGGTCGCCCGGCAGAAAGCCAACCGCAGTATGAGTTTAGTGGTTGATGATTATTATCCCACGCCCTACTGTGACGGCGACGGAGCTTATCAGGCCGATATGCCGAAATACGCCGGCGAACTGGGCAACGGCGTCTATTACTGGCGCGTGGCCGGATGGAACCCCGCCGGCGAAAGCGCCTGGTCGGATTATCAGACTTTTGAGGTCAACCTGAACGCGACCAACTCGCACTGGATCGCGGGCGATATTTACTACTTCGGCAAGACCGATTCCTCCAATATCGTCGTGGAGGCCTTTGACAACCGCGGATTCAGCGGCAAGCCCGAAGCAAAAATCGTTTTGACCGGCGCCAACCGCACCAATACTTTCAAGGGTTCGTTCACCCTGCGCGGGCTGGCCGAGGGGACTTATTACGTCCGCGCTTACCTGGATGTCAGCCCGGCCGGGGGAACGCGCAGCGGCCGGATGGAAAACTGGTCGTCCTCCGGATTTATCCGCGACCCGGATAACGACTACCAGCCGCGCGTCATCGCGCTTCTGACCACCACCTTTATGGACGGCGCCAAGCTCATTATCCGTGACAAGGATATGGATAACGACCTTTTGCCCGACGCCTGGGAGATGTATTACTTCGGAAACCTGGATCAGACCGGCGACATGGATTACGACGGTGACGGCGAAACCAACCTGGATGAATACATCCGCGACGGCCATAATATGAACCCGGCCTCATGGGACACCGACGGCGACGGACTCTCCGACTGGTTTGAAATGAATTATCATACTTTCGCCGCGTCTTTCAATTCTGCCGCCAAGGCCGGCCAGCGGCTCAACCCGACCGGCTGGGACACCGACGGCGATAAATATTCCGACGGCAGCGAAGTAAGACGGTATAATACAAATCCGCTGGACAAAAATTCTTACCCGGCTTACCGGCCCATGTGTTTCGGCTGGCGGCGAAGCCCCGCCGATTACGACGGCGACGGCCGCACCGATCTGGCTGTCTATGACGTCGTCGCCGGCAACTGGCACTTAATGAGCGCCTACGGACAGTACTTCCCCCTGTCTTTCGGCACCGCGGCTACTTTGCCGATGCTGGGCGATTATACCGGCGACGGCGCCGAGGATTTCGCGCTCTTTGATTCCGCCGCCGGCGAATGGAGGCTGTACGACGTCTGGACCGGCCAGAAATTCAACATGCGGTTCGGCGACTCCGAAATGATCCCGGTGCCGGCCGATTACACCGCCGATGGCAGGACGGATCTGGCCCTCTATTACCCGGCCGAGGGCGCCTGGTTCATTTACGACCTGTGGAGCGGACAGCGTATCAACCTCGCATTCGGCGGGCCGACCTGGATTCCCGTCCCCGGCGATTACAACGGCGACGGCGGGGCCGACCTGGCGGTTTATGAGCCCGCAAGCGGCAACTGGCAGCTTTTAACCTATCATTGGTATACCCGTCAATTCCAGCAGATTAACGGCAATTTCGGCGGGCCGACCTGGATTCCCGTCCCCGGCGATTACGACGGCGACAGCTTGAGCGACGTCGCCATCTTTAATACAACCACCGGCGACTGGCAGATCCTGACCATGAAGGGGCAATACTTGTGCGGCCGGTTCGGCTGGTACGGCTGCATCCCGGTCCCCGGCGATTACGACGGCGACGGCCGCAGCGACGTCTGCGTTTATTACCCGCCCGCTGGAAAATGGTATATTTTCTGCTGGTCGGGCAAGTATTACGAGCGGCAGTTCGGCTGGCCCGCGGCCGCGCCAGTGCAGAAAGGAAGATGAGGAAACATAAAGATAGGCACAAAGGCACATAGGCACAAAGTTTCAGAAAGATGCAGGAGCCCGGCATTGCCGGGCGATTCCGGACGACAAAACATTATTTGTAAAAAAAATGTATTGCCAATTGTCGGGCTTTGTGCTCTATTATTCAGAACTGAGGTGAATATGAAATTCCTGAAATACTTCTGCCTTCTGCCTTCTGCCTTCTGCCTTCTGCTGCTCGCCGGCTGTGAGTGGACCGCCGGCGGCGACATGGCCACTTGGAACGACCGGGAGAATTACGCGGATTTCAGCGGGGCTTACAAGGCCTCCGACGGCGGCGTGCTGGTGCGCGCGCCCGGCGTCGGCCCGGGCTCAATCACCAACACCGTTACCGCCACCAACTCGGTGGCCGGCGAGTTGCTGGGAACCGGCGACGGCATCAATACGGCTTTTTCATCGGTCCTGGCCCATCCTCCGCCAAAGAGCGGCACCCTTACCATCGTGGCCGGCGGTTACCGCTTTGCCGACCCCGGCAGCGCCTCGGCCGGCACCGTGGCCCTGACCGTTACGCCGGCGGACGGGTCCTCCGGTTCGCTCAATCTGAATACGGGTGTCTGGACGCTCTCATTTCCCGCCCCGCTGGCCAGCGGAACCCAGATTTTGGGCGCATATCAATACCTCTCAACCAGTAATATCGTTATCGCCAGCCAGGGCAATCACGGCGATCCGATTTACACTTTTATTCTGTATCAACAGGGCAACACAATCCAGATCACGGATGATTGCGGCAGTAAATACGAAGGGTATATCGGCAGTGTGCGCACCACCGGCGGTGTGCCGATTGACTTGGATCCTTCCAACCCGGGCACGGCGCCCGTCAGCGGCTCAATCGTGGCCCAGTTGTACGCCACCGGATATTCGCAGGGTTATGCCGTCCAGATCACCGGCACTCTGCAAGGCACGCTGAGCGACGCCACTCTCTCCGGCCGCAAACTGCAGGCGACCTTCGTTGAAACCGGCGGATATGCCGCCGATGTTGCCGGAACGGCACAGTAAAAATGTAGGAGCCGCGCCCCGCCGCGGCGAAGGTAAGAATCGCGTCGCGCCCCGACGTAACGATGCAATCGCGCCAACGGGGTGGCGCTCCTACATTCATCCATCCATTGTCCGCAGGTAGGAGCCGCGCCCCGCCGCGGCGA
>JAQUQV010000092.1 GCA_028715905.1 Kiritimatiellia bacterium | reverse complement strand
ATTTTGCTTGGCGAAAACGCCACCTTTATTGAACGTCATGCCGCCTCGGAAATGGCAAAGTATATTGAAACCGCGAGCGGCGCCAGACTGGAAATCACGAGCAACCGGCCGGATATAAACGCCCGGAACATCATTCTTTTGGGCCGGACGGAAACCAATCCGATCATGATGGAATTGGCCAGGAACGGGCTTTTCCGTCTTTCCCCGGAACAGCCGGGGTTGGACGGTTTTATCATCAAGACGGTTTCCCGCAACGGAAAAAATTACTTGCTTGTGGGCGGATCAATGGATCGCGGCACGCTTTACGGCGTTTATCATTTCCTGGAGAAGGTGCTGCGGGCGGGGTTTTTCTGGGAGAGCGAGCGCATACCCCGGCAAAACACCATTCGCTTCGGCCGGATTGACATTGCCGAAAAACCGCGCTTCCAAATCCGCCAGTATCCCCAGGGTTGTGTTTTTACGTATAACTCCCGCCAGTGGGACATCGCCGACTGGAAAAGGGAAATTGACTGGATGTGCAAACACAAACTCAATCGTTTGTATGTTCCATCGGATGCCCACTCCCCCCTGGCGGATGTGAACGAAATTGTAAAGTATGCCCGTTCGGTCGGATTGGACACCATATTCATGCTGAAATTCAGCGTGGATGAGGAGTTCCGCAAAAAACATCCGGCGGCAAGATATCTTTCCATTCGTTACGGGACGACGCCATACATGGAACTGCATCCGGCCGACCCCCTCTTTGTTTCCGAATGCGGAAAAAACATTGCAGCTTATGTAAAAAAATACGGCAAGGGCAACACCTACCGCATTGAACCCTACGGCGAACGGTCTTTTGATCAATTATCCCCGGCCGAACGGGAGGAACTTAAAATTGACTATGCCAGGAGTGTTATCGCGGCGGTCCAGGCGGCGGACCCCGAGGGACAGCTCTTTATGTGGAGCTGGGCGTTCAGCACATGGAATAAAAATTTGATCCGCAGGTTTTTGGAATGTTTTCCCGATGACAATTTTTACATTTGCGATTCTTACGCGGAAACCTGGCCGATTTATAAAAACAACGGCTATTTTTACGGCAAACAATGGGGATTTTCAGTTCTGCGTTATTTTGGCGGCGACGACGGAATGAAAGGAAACCTGGCCGATTTGATTTCGCGGATGAAGGAAGTCGCGGAGGATCCGAAAGCCGGACGCTGCATTGCCTTTTTTATGGAACCGGAGCTTATTACCTATAATTCCATTTATTTTGAATTGGCAACGCAACTGGGATGGAATCCGCAAAACGTGACGCTTGAGAATTATTTGCGCGATTACGCCCTGCGGCGTTACGGTCCGGAACGGGCGGACGGCATGTTGGCCGTCTTGCAGGAACTGGCGAAAAGTGTTTATGGCAACAGCCCCGGGTCCGAGGCGTTGTACCAGTTTCCGCGCTACGAGGGTTCCGAGGGAAATATGTATCATGGACATTTTTCCTTTTGGAACATTTACAAAGAGGACGTTTACGCGTTGGCGTTGAGCCGGGCCGTTCGCCGGTCAATCAACAATGTTCCGTCCTTGCAGGCGGCGCTGCAAATGGCTTTGGCGCAGCGGGACGAGCGCAACCCCTGCTATCTGCGGGACTTGACCGACATTGCCCGGCAAGGGCTTGCCGAAGTTTTCAATTGTCATTTTCTGGCCATGCAACGGGCGTTTTACGAACGGCAGCCCGGTCCGCTGACGCGGGAAATCGCCGCCTTGAAAGTTATCATGGAAGGCGCGGAAGAATTGGTTTTCAACTCCGGCTTGTACCGCCTGCAACCGCTGGAAGAAAAAATCATGCGTTATCCAAGCCAAGCCGAGCGGGAGTTGGATGAAATCAGGAACACCCTGACCACTTTTTACAAACAGCGCTGGCTGCTTGATTATCAAGGCAAGGATTATTACGAACTGATCAAATACTATTACCGGCCGAGGCTTTGGACTTACCTTGACGAAATTGCCCGGGCGGCGGAAGCGGGAAAATGGAGCATGCAGGACGCGGCCATTGATCGGATCCTGGAAAATGCGGGACGGCAATGGGCAAATTGCGTCTTTGAACCCGAATCGGGCGAACGGGACTTGTTCCGCTCAGTGGAAAAGGCGGGACAACTGATGCGGGAGTTCCAGCCGGAAAGGGCGCCCTTTTTGCTGGAAGGGGCAAAATTAAAAATTTGCGCCCCGGTCTGGGAAGATCGTTTTGCCGGCGTGGCGGATTGGAAAAAGAAACCGGGCGCGGCGGGCGAGATGATTTCCAACGGGCAAACGGCGATTATCACGGCGCCCCGGGAAAAGGCGGCTGTTTTCAGCCGCGATTTGGATATTTCCATTGCGGCCGGCCCGCTCTTTAACTTCCGCTTCAACCGGGTAACGCATGGACATGCAAGCATCTGGGTAACCTGGCTGGATGCCGGCGGCCAACCGCATCGGATCCGCGTCTGGCGCGATGTTTACGAAGGCATTGCCGAAAACAGCTGGATTGAAATACAACTGGATCTTCAGCAGATGTTCCAGGTTTTCGCCACGCCCGCGAAGCTGGTGAAAATAGAAATTGAAAATACGGCCGGCACGGTGACGCAATGGGAACGGATGGCTTTTGGAAAGAAAGCCGGCGGGATAAAACGGTTTTTGAACGCGCTCATGTCAAAACGGCCGTTTTCAGGCAAACAAAACAGCGGCCAGTCTGGCAATTGATTTCAATGCAAACCGAACTTGATCTGAATGTCCAGGTGGCGGAACCGGCCCACGTTCAAATTGAACGCGCCCTGCGGCGGCAAATACAGTGCGGAAAATTGGCGCCGTATCAAAGACTGCCTTCCACCAACGAACTGGTCCGGCAGCTGGGCGTGAGCCGTAACGCCATTCAACGCGCCATGTCCGCTCTGGTAAAAGACGGATGGATTGAGCGCAAACCCATGCGCGGCACATTTGTTAAAAACCCGCTGCGCCCCGCCCTGATCGGCATTCTTTTCAACCCGAACCTGGCCGACGAAAACGCCTGCTTTCAAAGGACGGTGTTACAGGCTTTACGCCGCAATCTGTCCGCCCTGAACGAGAACGCCTGGCAATGCCGGACATATGACGGCTTCCACCAGTTGAAATTCGGCCGAAACATAAAAAACCTGCCGGGTTATCAAGATCTGATAAAGGACATGAAAAACTATCCTTTTGCCGGCTTTATCCAGCTGGTAGGCCGCGACTCCAGGAACAAGCTCAACGCGGTCATCAAGGGGGTCCCGACCGTGCGCTTCGGCTCGCCGCTGGACCCAGCCGTTGACCTCGCGCTGGATTATGAGGAATTCGGGCGGAGCAGCGTGGAATATCTCGCAAAACTTGGCTTGCAAAGGCTCGCCTATTTCCGCGTGATGAGAAACATTACCTGCGACGGCATGGACACGAGGGGCATACAATCAGCCGCGGCGCGCGTCAAAATCCCAAAAGTGGAAATATGCCAGACCCCGGACGCCGACCGGAAAACATGCCTGCAGGAGCTGGCCTATAACAGCATGTGCGCCCTGATGCGGAAATGGGACCGGCGGAACAATTGGCCGCAAGGCCTGATAGTCTCGGACGATATTGCGATGTATGGCGTGGCCATGGCGCTGGCGCAAAAAGGAGTTGAAGTTCCCGGAAAAATGAAAGTGCTCATGATGGCCAACAAAGGCATCAATCTCTGGTACGGCATTCCGGTTGTCCGCAACGAATTTTCACCGGACGATCTGGCCCGCGGGCTCGTCCGCATGCTCAGCCTGCGGATTCATAAAAAAAACCTGCCGGCCCGGCCCGTAAAGGTGCCGTGCAAACTTTAATGAAAACAAAAAAAAACAGGCTTTCAGCTAACAGGCAAAAGACCGCTTCAAACCGGCCGCCGGTCATGCTGGACGCGGACTTTGAGGGCGGCGGCCTGGAAAACATCCGCAAGGCAGGCGACCGCCATTTTGTGTGCTCGCTGCGCAAGGGAACCTCGCCCGCGCCGCTGTGGTATTATTTTCGTCTGCGGGGCGTCAAAAACCGGCGGGTCTTGATTGAAATAGACAACGCCCATGACATAAAAAACGATAAAAGCTACCTGGATGATCCGGAGTTCTGGCCGATCGCGCGCCCGGTCTTTTCATACGACAAAAAACATTACGGGCGCATCCGCAACCCGCATTATGATCCCGCATCCGGCGTTTTTTCCTTCGCGCACCGGTTTAAAGAAGACACGGCGTATGTTTCCTTTTCATTCCCCTACGTTTGTTCCGACCTGGAAAAATACCTGGCCCGCATTCGCTCCTCGCCCCATGTCCGCATCCGCAGGATTGCGCGCAGCGGGGAAAAACGTAATATTTATTGGATCGCCGTAACGGATGCCGCGATCCGGACTGTTAAAAAGGGCGTATGGATTCTAGCCCGGCAGCACGCCGGCGAAACGCCGGGGTCATTTGCCGTTGAAGGCCTGGTAAATTATTTGCTCTCGGACGCCTCCGCCGCGCGGCGACTGCGGAAAGAATTTGAATTCAACCTGGCGCCCATGGTGGACGCCGATAACGTCGCCCGCGGTCATTACGGAAAAGACAGCCAACCGGTTGACTACAACCGGGACTGGAAAAGCGTTTCCCGAAGACCCGTGGTGCGCGCCATAAAAACCGCAATTGACCGCTGGGCAAAGACGCGCCGGATCAGCGTCTTTATGGACTTCCACGCGCCGGGATTGCGGCACGGCAACGACATGGGCGAAATGCCGGCGCGCCTGGCGCGCGGTGATCTTCATCAATACAACAGATTTTCAGCGCTGCTCGCCGCGCAGGCGCCAAAATGCAGTCCTTACCAACGCAGACATTTTCAAGAACACGAGACGCTCGCCCAGCCCGGACACGCCATCTCATGGTTTTACCGGCGTTACGGAGCTTTTTCAACGGTCCTGGAAATAAGCTATCACCGGACCGTCCGGGGAAAAAACCGCTACGCAACCCCGGCCTCCCTGCGCGCCTACGGCGCCGCGATCGCGAAAACCGTTTATTATTTTTCCAATCCTGAAAAAAAATTTAAGGAGCCGAACATATAATGCGCAAAAATAAAAAAAACTCCCTTGCTTTCCGCCGGAAAATACCCGTGGCCGGTTGTTTTGACGTCGTAGTCTGCGGCGGCGGGCCGGCGGGATTCAGCGCCGCCGCCGCCGCCGCGCGCGCCGGCATGAACACGCTGTTGATAGAACGTTTCAACTGCCTGGGCGGAGCGGGGACGGTTGGTCTGGTTGGCCCGTTTGCGCCTACCGACGGAACGAACGGCGGCGTTTACCGGGAAATACTGCAACGGCTGGCGGCCGAAAAATCCCTGAAAAGCTCATGGTATTACCGCATCCCGAACTGCTTTGACGCCGAAACCTACAAATATGCCGCCCAGACATTGTGCGAAGAGGCCGGCGTGCGTTTTCTTTTTGACACAATGGTTTCCGACGTGATCATGCGCCGGCGCGAAATAGAGGGGGTGGTTGTCGCCAACAAAGGCGGATTGCAGGCGGTTTTCGGCCAGGTGACCATTGACGCCACCGGCGACGGCGATATCGCCTGGATGGCCGGCGCGCCGTACGAAAAAGGCGACCGCAAAGGGCGCTGCCAGCCGACGACTTTCTTTTTCAACATCGGCGGAATCCGGCCGGTCAAACTGACCGCCCGGGATGTCCTGAACATTAAGCGCGCCTACCGGCGGGCTTTGCGGGAAGGCGCGATACATCTTCCGCGGCACATGGACAACATATGGTCGTGGACGGATTTCATCGGCGAAGGCAGCACCATCCGCGCCGCGGAAACGTCAATCAACATTGATATGACAAGCGGGATGGACGGAACCGATCCGGAAGCGTTGAGCAAAGCCGAGGCCGAAGGCCGGCGGCAAGCCTGGGAATGCCTGCGCTTTTTCAGGAAAAACATTCCGGGAGCCGAAAAAGCCTACATCACCCAGACCAACCTGCTTTACGGACTGCGCGAGACGCGCCGCATCCGGGGGGAATATTATCTGACCAAAGCCGATATC
>JAQUQV010000091.1:500-6049 GCA_028715905.1 Kiritimatiellia bacterium | reverse complement strand
TTTTTATTGGCCGGAGCGCTGGCGGCCCTCCTGAACGTTTATTTCAGAGTCCGGCAGAGGACAAAGGAGCGATGATTTTTTACCGTGAAATCCTGGCGGGCGTTGCAATCGGCCTGGCGCTCGGGGCGGTTAATTTTTATCTGATGCGCCTTTTTGTGCGCATGGCCCTGAAGAATCCGGGCCGCGCCCGCGGCGTGTCTCTGATTATCGCGGGTTATGTCCTGCGTTATCTGTTAATCGGCGCGGCGGTGTTCGGGCTGGTGAAATTAAACGAACATAGAATCGCGCTGATTGGTCTGGCGGCGCTGGCTTCCCTGACGGTTCTTCTGGCGTTCCGGCAGAGAGGCCGCGCGAAAACCGCGGCCGGCGTTTCCGGAGAAACGGGCCGCCGCAATGAATCCGGCGGTAAAAGCCAAATTACGGACGCATGAGCCATGCATGAAATTGAAGGTCCGCTTTTATTTGAATGGTTAAGCGAGCATCTCGGTCACGGCGTCATCCCCCGCGAACTGCTCGCCTGCTGGTTCGTGTTTGCCATCCTGCTGATCATGGCCGGGGCCGCGCTCCGGAGGATCAGTCTGCGGCCGGGCGGAATTCAGATTTTTTTTGAGCTTGTTTGGGAATATATTGCCAAACTCTGCGTTCAACTTGGGGGAGAGGAAAACAAGCGGCTTCTCCCGTTTTACGTCACGCTTTTTCTTTTCATCATGTTTTCCAACTGGATCGGCCTCATCCCGGGGTTTGCCTCGCCGACCACGAACGTGAGCGTCAACGCCGCCCTGGCGCTGATCGTGGCTTTTTCAACGGAATTCCTGGGCATCCGGCAGAAAGGCCTCGGGGGGTATTTGAAGCATTTCTGCGGTCCGCCCTACTGGCTTTTTCCCATTTTCGTCGTCATCCGCGGCCTGGAAGTCTTTACCCGGCCTTTATCGCTGACCATGCGGTTGTTCGGCAATATGCTTGCCAAGGAAATCATTCTGGGCGTCCTGGTCTACATGGCGACGCTTTTTTTCTTCTCGTCGGACATAATCGCCAAGACGCTTTTGCCGGTGCCGATTCTCTTGCGGCCGGCGATTATTTTGCTGGGCGTTCTGGTCGGCCTGGTCCAAGCGCTTGTGTTCACGGCGCTTTCCATGTCATATATCGGCAGCGCCTTTGAAAAACATTGAACATCGTTGAAGAAAACCTGAAAAACATTCTTGACAGCGGGGGGATAACGTTTAACCTGCAACATTCAAGTTTGCGCGGATTTTTTTTTCGCAAAAATCAATCAATGAGGAGGGTAACGGAAAAATGGACATATTGACGGTATCGGTGTTTGCGTCGGCGCTGGTTGTGGGAATAGGAACCATTGGCCCGGCCATCGGCCAGGGCATGGCGGTGAACGGCGCCTTGCAGGGCATATCCCGCCAGCCCGAGGCGGCGGGGCCCATCGGCACCAACCTGATCATTGGCTTGGCCTTCATGGAATCGCTGATGATTTACGGGCTGGTGATCGCTCTTCTTCTGCTCTTCGCCAATCCGTATGTCAAGCCGATCATGGCCGAACGGGAAGCGCAGGCGCAGGCCGAGGTCCTGAAATATAAGGCGGAACAGATTCAACTGCAAAGCCAACTGGATGCGCGCCAGAAATCGGCAGGGGCGGAAACGAAATAGGGCGTTAAGCGTCGGTTTGTTTTATTCAATTCGCGCGCTTTACGCCGCGCGCGTTCCGTTGCACGCGATCAGCCATGCTTGATATCAACATCTCGCTCATAGTCGGACAGGTTGTTACCTTCCTCATCGGCCTGCTTGCGCTCTGGCACATCGCCTACAAGCCGATCACCCGTATTTTCAAACAGCGGGCCGAAAAGATCGGAGCCGATTTGGACTCCGCGGAAAAAGCGCGCCGCGACATGGAACGCCTCAAGGCGGATTATGAAGCGCAAATGGCCCGGGTTGCGGAGGAAACCCAGAACATGATGAACAAGGCGGTCAAGGAGGCTCAAGTCATTCATGACGAAATAGTGAACGGCGCCATGGAGCAGAGCCGGATTATCCTGGCGCGGGCCCAGGAGCATATTGAGCTTGAAAAACAAAAGGCCGTCAGGGACCTGCGCCAACAGGTGACGGAAATTTCCCTGCTGGTCGCCGAAAAGGCCATCGGCGAGACGATCAACAGGGATTTGCAGCGCCGTCTCGTTGATCAGCTTTTCACGCAGGTGGAGGCTAATAATTAAAATGCTTGACGCCGGATTAGCCAGACGATACGCGCGGGCGCTCCTCAATTCGGTATCCAAAGGGGAGAACGTGGAAAAAACCGCTTCCGATTTGCATCTGGTTTTGCAAACCTGCGCCGCGAGCGGAGAATTGCGCGTCTTCCTCAATTCGCCGGTCGTCCCGCTGCCGGCGAAGCAAAAAATAATCAAAGCGATTTTTGCCGGGAAAATTGAGGGATTGACCGGGGATTTCCTGGAACTCCTGCTTGAAAAGCAAAGGTTTAACCTTCTTTCCGGCATCAGCGGCGCGCTGGAATCGCTGATTGACGAAATGCGCGGACGCACGCGGGTGGGCATCGTCAGCGCCCTGCCGGTTGACAAAGGTGAGCGCGCGTATCTGCTCGCGCGCCTTGAAAAATGGCTCAGGCAGAGCGTGCTTCTGGAGGTGAAAACCGACCCGGCGCTTTTAAGCGGCATCCAGGTCCGCGTTGGCGATCGGGTTTATGATGGCAGCGGCCAGGGCCGTCTGGCCCAGATTCGCGCTGTGCTGCAGGCTTCATGAAATGTCGGATAAACCTTATAAATTCCTATGAGTGACCAGATTAAAATACGTCCCGAAGAAGTTACCGCGATTTTAAAACAACAACTGGAAAATTACCGCGCGCTGGCGCAAGAAACCGATGCCGGCACCGTCCTGCAGGTCGGCGACGGTATCGCCCGGATCTACGGCCTCTCGCGCGTGATGGCCAGCGAATTGATCGCCTTCCCGCACTCCGTTTACGGCCTGGCCATGAATCTGGAACGCGACAACGTCGGTTGTATTGTGCTCGGCGACGACACCCGAATTGAGGAGGGCGACCAGGTCCGTTGCACCGGCCGTATTATTGAGGTCCCCGTCGGGAAGGCATTGCTCGGCCGGGTGGTGAATGCCTTGGGGCAGCCGGTGGATGGCAAGGGCGTGGTGCCGACCAATAAAACGCGTCCGATTGAACGCCGCGCGCCGACGGTTACGGAGCGCCGGCCGGTTTACCAGCCGCTGCAAACCGGCCTGAAGGCCGTGGATTCTATGGTACCGATCGGCCGCGGTCAGCGCGAACTTATCATCGGCGACCGCCAGACTGGCAAAACGGCCGTGGCGGTGGACGCCATTATCAACCAGAAGGACACGGATGTGGTCTGCATTTATGTGGCCATCGGCCAGAAAAATTCAACCGTGGCGCAGGTCATCAAGGCGCTTGAGGATAACAAGGTCATGGAGAAAACCATTCTGGTCAACGCTTCCGCTTCCGAGCCGGCATCTCTGCAGTATATCGCGCCTTACAGCGGCTGCGCCATGGCGGAAGAGTTCAGCGAAAATGGCGGCCATGTGCTGATTGTCTACGACGATTTGTCAAAACATGCCGTTGCCTACCGCCAGATGTCGCTTTTGCTGCGGCGCCCGCCGGGACGGGAGGCCTATCCGGGCGATGTTTTTTATCTGCACGCGCGTCTGCTGGAGCGCGCCGCCAAATACAGCGATGAAAAGGGCGGCGGCAGCATCACGGCCCTGCCCATCATTGAGACGCAGGCCGGCGACATATCGGCTTATATTCCAACTAATGTCATTTCCATCACCGACGGGCAGATTTACCTGGAAACAGACCTCTTTTACGCCGGCAATCGCCCGGCCATAAATGCGGGACTTTCCGTTTCCCGCGTGGGCGGCAAAGCCCAGATCAAGGCCATGAAAAAAGTGGCCGGACAACTCCGGCTTAACCAGGCGCAGTATCGCGAGCTGAAGGCGTTTTCGCAGTTCGCCGCCGACCTTGACAAGACGACCCGCGGGCAGTTGAACCGCGGCGAGCGCCTTACGGAAATTTTGAAACAGGACCAGTATAAACCCCTGCCCGTGGAAAAACAGGTTGCCGTCATTTTCGCCGGGGTTAACGGTTTCCTGGACGATTTGCCGGTCGCCGCGGTGAAAGATTTTGAAGCGGGGCTCTTCCGCTACCTTGACGAAAACGCCAGCGATCTTCTCCGGGATATCCGGGAAAAGGGCGAATTGAATGAAAATTTGGAAAACCGGTTGCGCGACATGATCGGCAGGTATAAAAACAGTTCACCGAAAGGCGCGGACCGCTGAAAAGCGGATTGAAATTCCCGAGCTTTCTCCGCCGCCGGTTATCGTTCAGTTATGAATCCACGCGAAGTCAAAATCCGCCTGCGCGGAGTGCGTAAAACCCGGCAGATCACCCGCGCCATGAAAATGGTCGCGGCCGTGAAACTGCGCCATGCGCAGGCGGCGCTGGCCAACGCCCGGCCTTACGCCGAAAGAATGCGCGCGCTCGCCGCCGCGCTGTTTGCCGGAATTGCCCCCGCCCGGGACGAGCATCCCTTTTTTTCGCCGCGGCCCGTTGAAAACATTCTGTTCGTCGTTGTGGCCTCCGACCGCGGCCTTTGCGGGAGCATGAATGCCAATGTTTTCCGCCAGGCCTTGCGGGCGGCCGGCGATTTTGAAGCGGAAAACGGCGCGGCAAAAGGACCGGCCATTCACTTTTTTTTAATCGGACGCAAAGCACGGGATTTTTTCAGGGCGCAGCGGAACGCCCGCCCCGATGCCGCCTGCCGCGTCCGCGAAGAGGTTAACTTCGCGGGTATCA
Organism: Kiritimatiellia bacterium; assembly: GCA_028715905.1. Taxonomy (NCBI): domain Bacteria; kingdom Pseudomonadati; phylum Kiritimatiellota; class Kiritimatiellia; species Kiritimatiellia bacterium. The sequence goes on along the minus strand of JAQUQV010000091.1, from coordinate 1,212 downwards.
ACGCCGTTCAACTGGGCCGCCGATGCTGTGATTTTTACCGCCGGGGCGAGTTTGACCGGATAGAGTTTTTTTACAACGAAACCCCTTCCGGCCTTCAGCATTATCCGGCGCGCGCCGCGCTTTTCCCTCTGGATGTTGCCCGGATGAAAAAAGATATCCCCGTTGCCGGCGATATTATCCTGGAACCGCCCGGTCCGGACATGCTGGATGCCGTCATCAACGCTTATGTTGCCGGCGAAGTGCGGAATATTTTGATGGAAGCGGAAGTGGCCGAACACGCGGCGCGCATGCTCATGATGGATCTGGCGACAAAAAACGCGGATGACTTGATTGCCGAAATGCAGATGGCCATGAATAAACTGCGCCAACGCCTGATCACCAACGAACTCGCGGATATAACCACCGGCGCGGAGGCGGTTGGATAAGCTTGTCCGCGCCAAAAACATTCATGAAAAAAAACAGTGCTTGATCAAAAACAACTGGCGTTTGATTTACGCCGGATCAAAATCCGGCGCGGCGGAAACGGGATGTGCTTCATGGCGCAAGTTTAAGAGGAGTGATTATGAATAATGGATATGAAGGCAGGGTGGCGCAGGTCATCGGAAATATTGTTGACGTGGAATTCCCCGGCGGCGAACTGCCGCTGATTAACGTGGCTTTGCGCATTAAACGGGACCATCCCGACGACCAGGGGCACAGCGAGGTCATTGCC
>JAQUQV010000091.1:0-490 GCA_028715905.1 Kiritimatiellia bacterium | reverse complement strand
GACGACACCGTGCGTTGTATCGCGCTTTCAACCACGGACGGCCTGCGGCGCGGCAACGAGGCGCTCAATGCGCGCGCCCCCATTTCCGTGCCGGTCGGCCGGTCCAATCTCGGGCGACTTTTCAACGTGCTCGGCGAGCCGATCGACGGATTGGGGCCGGTGGACGCGGCTAAGATGGAGTCCATCCACAAGTCGCCGCCTTCGCTCCTGGATCAGGATCCCAAGCCGCGCATGCTGGAAACCGGAATTAAAGTCATTGACCTGCTGGTACCGTATTCGCGGGGCGGCAAGATAGGTTTGTTCGGCGGCGCCGGCGTGGGCAAGACGGTTTTGATTGAAGAGCTGATTCACAACATTGCGGTGGAGCATGGCGGCATGTCGGTTTTTGCGGGCGTGGGCGAACGCACGCGCGAAGGCAACGATCTCTGGCTGGAAATGAAGGAGTCAAAAGTGCTGGAAAAAGCCATTCTGGTCTACGGACAGATGAATG
>JAQUQV010000090.1 GCA_028715905.1 Kiritimatiellia bacterium | reverse complement strand
CAGCGTCAAGATAACCGACAGTGAAAAAATTATCGCTTATTCCGACGAGAACGGGCATGAATTATACGCGGACCAGCCGGTGATCAGCATAGCCGCCGTATTGCGGCTGCTCAAGGAGGGTGAGGATATTCCGGGCGCGGCTTTACAGGGCGGCGAAAAAGCTTTCATCAAGGTACGGATGGATTGCCTGGAATCAGAATTAAAGAAATAGTGTAAACGGTTTTCGCAAATTGAGGTTATAGCAACATGGAACAATACAAATCAATTGCTGACAAAGTAATCCCGGCGAGATTGGAAGATAAAACCTCGTGCTTGCGGGAAATACTGGATTTTGCCAGGAAGTACCGCGCCTCAATAGCGGTATTGATCGCCAGCGCCCGCCGCGACAATTTCAAAGACGACGTCACCGGCTGGATAGATTGGGCGCGCGGCAATGAACTGGCCGGATCGGATTTGCACCACTTGCGCCAGATCGGCAACCTGCTGCTCGATGTCAGCGATGAGCTTTACCGGCGGCTTTTCCCGGTTGATACGGAAAAGCTGCTGGCGATGTCCCGTCTTCCCCGGAAAGACATTACTCGGTTTTTAGAAGCCTATCCCCCGGAAAAACTTTCCCGCGACGAAGTCCGCGCCGCCGTCTGCGAATGCCTGGGCGAAGCGCCGAAAAGCGGCAGCGGAAAAAGCAGCAAATACCAGCCGGACATGTTCGAGGCGATAGATGCTTTTCTCAAAACCGACGACGAGAAGCTCGACCAATTGTTTATGGACGAACGCTTTGACGGGGAAGCCGTCGGCAAATGCTACAAAAGCGGCATGGTACTGGTCGAAAATGTCGTTAATTATTTGAACGTCCGCGGCGGCGACCCGACGGTCATCGCCACCGCTGAACAGCAATTGCGCGCCCAGGCTGATAAGCTGGCGGAAATCCGCGAACGCGTGGCGGCGCAACTCCAGGCGGGTTGAAAATATGCTGGGAGCGCCGGTCGCCTGACCGGCATAACTGATAACTGGTTACTGATAACTGAAAACCGGAGGTTTTTTATGGGAGCATCGGCATTAGCTTTGAATTTCGGAGGGGGCGAAGCTAACCTGGTAAAACTGGAACAAACGGCCCTGGCCGTGCGGCGGCCGGCGGCGGAGCTGCCGGTAAAGGAACGGGCGCTGCGGGACGAAAAATGGCTGTTTTGTAAATTGGTTCACGAGGAGCACGAACGTACCCGCGCCAATTATCCCGTCTGCTGCGAAAATATCGCGCTTAAAGCCCACCTTTTTCCCCACCTGACAAGCTCCGGCAAGCAAGGCGCGTCCGCCCTGAAATACGACAATTACCGGAACTGGATCGGCAAACTGAAAACTCCGGGGAAAAACAAAATCCTCTGGGAAAACAAAAACGCCCTGGCCAACTGCTGGTCGGGCGGCAGCGAACGTTACGGCTGCGAACTTTTCTGGCGCTTGTTTTTCGCCACTTACCTGAACCGCAACCACTGGTCGCTGAAGCAGTCCTGGCGCATGGCGTCCAGGCGCACCCGTGAACTCGACCGGCTGGCCGCGATCCCGAATATCGACCAGGTTAAATACCAGGTCGCGAAACTTAACCCGCTGGTGGTAAACAACGCCCGGCTCGGCCCGGCCTGGGTTCGGGATAACATGCTCAGTTACATTTCCCGCGACTGGGCGGCGGTAATGGCTAATCAAATATGGTTTGCCGACCACCGGGTGCTCGATTTCCCGATCCGGGTATGGAACAGCGAAAAACAGAAATGGGAAGCCGTACGGCCCTGGATTTGCGTTTATTTCGACGCCAAGAGCTGGCACGCGGTTTCCGTGCAGATACTGGAGAACAGCCCGAACAGTTGGACGGTAAGAAACGGGCTGGCCCAGGGGATAGCTTATTACGGCCGCCCGGACGCGCTGTATATCGATAACGGCAAGGATTTTCTCTGCAAGGGTTTCGGGGCTCCGGTGACTTTCTCGATGAACGAGTCCGGGACTGAAACCTACGAGCATTCGATACTCAGGGAACTCGATATCAAGATGACCAACAGCCTGCCGTACAACGGCCGGGCGAAGTGCGTCGAGCGCTTCTTCGGCTATCTTTCGAGGGAGTTCGACAAGCTGCATCCCGGTTACCTGGGCAACACGCCGAGCAAACGCCCGGATCAGGCGCAGCTTTATTACAAAAACGCGCATCTGCTGCCGAACCTTAATGAGCTTTGCGATCTCTTCAATAAATGGGTTTCCGAATACCACCAGACGCCGAACGACGGCAAAATCCTCAGCGGTTTGTCCCCGGCCCAGGCGTTCGCCCCGGAAAACCGCCTGCGGCGCGCGCCGATGGCGGAGCGGGAACTGTTTAGCGCCTTCCTGAAGCCGGCGGCCAAGCTGTACCAGGTCAGGCGCGGCCCGAGCGTCTTTTTCGGGAAAGTGGAATATCGCGGCGACGACAAGCTCTGGAATTACTTCGACAAAAAAGTGATGATCAAAACCGACGCGAACGATCCTTCCCATGTTTTCGCTTTCGAGCCGAACGGCAAACCGATCTGCGAATGCACGACCAAGCCGCAAGTGGCGGCATACGCCAAAAGCGCCGGCGAACGGGAATTGCTGAAAGCTGAAATAGCGCTGCAGCGCCGCCAGGCGAAACTCGCCAGGACAATGGTATTGCAGCTTGCCGGAGGATTTGAAAAACTCGACCCGCTGACGCTGTACGCGCTTTCGGCGGAGCAACTGGACGCGCCGCGCCTGAAGCTGATCGACAGCAAGCGGAGCGTCCAGGGCGGCGACCACAACCCGGGCATCTACGCCCCCGCCGACGATCCCAGGCTGGAGCCGGGTTACCAGGAAGCGATCGCCCCGGCGCCCGCACCGAAGCGGAAACCCCGCCTGACGGAAGCGGAAAGAAACAGGCTTCTCGAATTTCAGACGACAGTCATTGACCGGAAACCGGTTAATCCGGAACGCAAGGCCAGCGACGCGGACATTAACGATTTTCATCAGTTCATAACCACAAGGAGACAAGGCTTATGACTACCAGACACGCAGGAACGGCCCAGGGCGTCGGCAATCACGCCGCGCACGGGAAAGGCAACCCCGCCCCGGAAGCCAACATGGCTCAGGACGCGATCAACATCGGAATGAATATATTCCGCAAAGGCATTGCCGGCTACGAGCAAAAAGAGCAGCAGCTTCTCGAATGGCTCTGGGGCTACACGATGGACGAACTCGGCGGCTCTAAAAACGCGCTGCAGAAAAAACTGGAAATAGATTACGAAACCGTTCGGCTGGCCTGGATAGGCAAGCTGGAAGCCGTGGGGGCGCTTTGCGAAGAAATCGAGCGCCTGAAATACCGGACCGTAAATTCCGTGCGGGTAGTCGACACAATCGTCACCAGACGCATCACCGAAGCCCTGGACTACGCCAAAACCCTTAGTTCCATGGTTACCGTCACCGGCCCGACCGGGCGCGGAAAAACGCTCACTGCGCAGCATTGGGCGCGCGAGAACAATCACGGCCGCGCCAAGTATGTACGCGTCCCGTCGGACTGCAACCGGATGACGCTGGTGCGGGAACTGTGCAAGAAATGCGGCATCGGGACGAACGGCAAGAACCGGGGCGACCTGGAAGCGCGGCTGCGTTCGGCGTTCGGCTCGCATAATGTGATCATCGCCGACGAGGCCGGGCATCTCATGCCCCGCGCGGGGATGACCAGTGCGCTGGAACTTCTCCGCGACCTGCACGACATGTGCGGCTGTTCGGTCGTGCTGATCTTCACCGACGTTTATTTGTCGGAGCTCAAATACGGGCGCATGCGGAACTACTTCGAGCAGTTCCGCGGCCGCATAAAATTCACGGTTGAAATCCCGGAAAAAGTCATTTTCGAGGAAGTGGAAGCCGTCGTCAAAGCGTTTAACCCGGAAGCTCCGCTGGAGCTGGTCAAGTATGCCCACCAGGCGGCGGAAGACCGCGACGGCAAACTGCGGACGCTGTTCGAAGACCTCGATCGGGCGCAGGGCTTTGCCCGCCGCAAGGGTCGCGACAGGATAGCCCTGAGCGACCTCGAAATAGCCATCGAATGGCGTAAATCCGGCGGCGTCTGGCCCGACTAAAGCTGGGAGCGCCGGTCGCCAGTCCGGCCCGCCTTTAATTGAAAATTGAAAGTTGACTATGAAATGAGCGTGAGCAGAGCGAAGACAAAATTGAAAATGAAAAACAGGAGACAGAAAATCATGGAAAAGTGGCAATGGGAATTACGAAAAGCGCTGAAGCGGTGGAAGCTGGCGATCATGATTGTTGATCAGCCGGTACCACAAGCACAGCTTGAGCGTGCGGCGGCAGAGAAAGGCATTCGCAATATATCGTTTATTGATTTTTTAAACCTGACTCCCAAAACGCCGCATCAGATACTGAAGGATTATATCCTGACGGCGCTTTGTCGTTCTCACAAACCGATATTTGATCGCGGTGAGGCATGTGTTGCGGTTATGTCCCAGGAATTACTGGATCACTATCTTTCCTGGACTGGCGGCTGGTTTATCGAACTCTTCGAATCGCACACCAAAATAATCAAAATCAATAACAAGCCGGATGCAACGGCGGATGCAACGGCCGGGAGCGCCGGTCGCCAGTCCGGCACTTTTAATTGAAAATTGAAAGTTGAAAATGAAAATAAGAAGTAAAAGACAGATCAGAAAAGCACTGGAGCGCAGATACTGCATTGTTCACCGCTGTACCGATGTAAATATGAATTTATACAAAGATACTCTCGGCTGGCACATGCTGCAACTGCAAATAGCGCTGATTGAATTGAAATATTCCATGCTTAAGGCATTCGGAATAATTATAAAATAAAAAGCTGTCCGGCAGCGCCGGATGGAAATGTTAAGACTGGGTAGCGCCCGTGTCGGCTAGACCGGTCCCGGCCAAATGGGATGGCGGAAGCGCCGGGGGTGGCCGTATCACCCCCAAAACTTATTTTAACCAAAACAGGAGACAAAAAAATGCCAACGCTTAGAGAAAGTATGTTAACATCAACACAAATGGATGGACAGCCTGCCGAAGAACAGCTTCTTAAGGCGGTAAGACACACTCTTAACCAAATTATGACAAATCCAACATTAGCGTATTGTTGCGGAATTGGTACTGAGACATTCAGTCTGTTAACGGAAGCCTATGCAAAAGCTACACTACGCGGGGTTGAGTCTGTCCGCAAAGAGGTATTGAACGGAATACAAAAAATACAAAACGCTGGCAGCACCGGGGAAGAAGCGACTGGGTAGCGCCCGTGACGGTAGTCTGGTCCCGGCCAAATGGGACGGCGGAAGCGCCGGGGGTGGCCGTATCACCCCCAAAACTTATTTTAAAAAAAACAGGAGACGAAAAAAATGAATGAACTAATGGAAGTATTGAAATCAATCGACATTGTCAAGAAAACGGACGGCATCTGGTTGCATATTGAAGGACATTCTAAAAGTGTTTGTCTTAACATCTCTGAACATGCATGGATGGCCGGAGACGTAATGCGGGAGTGGAGCGATAATAAATTCAAGGCCATCGCCAAAGCGAACAATGACGGCAACAGCGCGGCCAGTATCATGAAAACAGGAATAGAACTAATCGCAGAAGAACGCAAACGCCAAGTAGAAGAGGAAGGGTGGAAGGCAGAACATGATGCGGCTCATATTGGCGGGGAACTGGCCAGGGCGGCGGCATGTTACGCTTTACCACAAGTAATGAGTTTGCAAAGCGAACTCATTAGCGTTGTTGTCGACAGAGGTGTTTTTTGGCCCTGGTCAATAAAATGCTTTAAACCAACAAAAGATGATCGCGTCCGGGAACTGCAAAAAGCCGGGGCTCTGATCGCCGCCGAAATAGACCGGAGACTCGCCAGTAAAAATCAAGTTGATCCGGTTAATCCTATCAAAAAATAAGTGAGAATTAGTGTTAATTAGTGGTTAAAAAATGCTTACCAACCAGCAAAAAGCCTCAATCCATATCGCAAAGAACGAGCGCGGAATGTCCGATCCGGATTACCGCGCTTTACTCAAGGAACTGACCGGCGCCGCGTCTTCCACTGATCCGGCCCTGTGTGAAAGCGATTACCAGGCG
>JAQUQV010000089.1 GCA_028715905.1 Kiritimatiellia bacterium | reverse complement strand
GCCCCATAGCGGCCGGGGGGCGGGTAGACGGCAATCCAAAAATAGTGCAAAAACCGTAAATCGCAGTATCAAGAAAGGAGTTGCCTGATGGCACTCATTAAGTTTGGTGGCGGCATTGCCGCCATTCGCGGCTCGATCGGTGGCGTAACGTACGCCAGGAACCGTTATGGATCGTACATGCGTCAGAGGACTAAGCCGGTTGACCCGGCCTCTGCGTATCAGCTTGATGTCCGCTCCAACCTCTCGGCGCTGGTTGAGCGCTGGTCCACTGTTCTCACGCAGTCTCAGCGTGATGCGTGGAACAACTTCGCACAGCAAGTGTCTTGGATCAACGCTTTGGGCGAGTCGATCCAGCTCACCGGCTTCAACATGTTCTGCCGTTCGAACACAGCGATTTTGCAGGCGGACGGCTCGATCGTTGATGACGGTCCCACAGAGCTTGTGCTCCCGGCCGCCGATCCGGCGTTCGTACCGACGATCTCCGCGGCGGCTCAAGAAATCAGCGTGGCTTTTGATAACACGCTTGATTGGGCGAAAGAAGTCGGCGGGTACATGACTCTCAAAATGACGCGGCCCGTCGGTCCCGGCCGCGAATACCTCAAGGGCCCCATGCGTTACGCGGGCTCGATCGCTGGTGCGGCCGTGGCTCCAACCTCACCCCAGACTGTCTCGGTCCCCTTCGCGGTTGCGGAGGGCCAAAAAGTCCTCGTGGAGGCTCGCATTATCAGGCTTGACGGGAGACTATCGGCCCCCTTTTGTGGTGCCGTATCAGTTGGGGCCTGACCTTCCGGCGCCGGTCGGAGTATACCACAATGTGCCAGGGGCCCCGTCTTATGCGGCCTTGCGTTTTGCACAGCCGATGGATACCGGTATAGCACCGCCTGCTGAATCGGTCGTTTTATACCACTCCGACGGTTTCACTATTCCGGGCGTTTTTCGTTATTGGTTTTCTTCGACCGAGTACCGGCTCGATTTTGACGGTCAGCCGTTTTATCTCTCGCCGTGGCGTATAGACTACACTCCCATTGCACCGTGCTTTCGTACCGCCGGTGGCAGTGATTATGCTTTTGGAATGTCTATTCCCCTGACGGCGGAGTAACGGACCCCTGCGGACCTATCAGCCGTCGCAGCCGTTATTGGTTGCGGCGGCTGTTTTTCCCTCCGTGGTGGCGGTATTAGGTGATCGCGGGTCTACTATTAGTATTTTTTATTGGACATTCCCGCAATTTTCGCCGATATTGTTATCATCGGATGCAGGATAGGGCTCCGGTGGGGACCGACCCGAGCGGCATCCGTGAGAGATGAGGTTTAGCAGGGGCCGTGGATGTGGCAGTCCCGGCCCCAATTTTTCACCATGACATGTCTTCTTTGGCCGGCGTTAATCTGTAAAAATGACCTCATTTCTCCGTAATGCGGTAAACCCCTTGCTAAGCCAGTTATGCTAAACCATTGTCAAAACCCGATTCTTGCCGGTCCTGCCGAGGTTTTTTCTCCTCAACTTGATACCAAAGAAACAACTGTACAGTCTGACGACCTACCCACGTATCGCGATTTTTTGATCTCCGGAAACCGACGGACCATCGATTTGACGCGGTCTCTGTACGTCGATCACGACCATCTATGCGGGACCAACCTTACCCAGTCTTATGATGCGTGTCGCACTTTTGCGTGGTTTGTACAGCATAAAAAGACCGGGCATGTCCGTGTAGCCAGTGCACGGTGTAACTTGCGATGGTGTCCTCTTTGCATCCGCACAAAGCGGACACTGTTAGTTAATTCGTCCGGCGCGTGGATTAAATCGCTGGATCGACCTAAGTTCTTGACATTTACTCTCAAGCATTTTTCGGGACCTCTTGACGGTCAGATTGACGGGCTCTATAAGGCCTTCCGGGAGCTCCGGCGTCAGCCCTTTATCCGCAGGCACCTTCGTGGCGGGATCTGGTTTTTTCAGATCACCAAAAGCAAGTCCGACGGCTGTTGGCATCCTCATTTACATGTGCTCGCGGACTGTGGTTATATCGACAAATTCAAACTATCATCCGCCTGGCGAACCGCCAGCCACGGGAGCCGAATCGTTGACATACGCCAGGTGCGTGACGCGAAGAAGGCGGCCGATTATGTAGCCCGTTACGCATCGGCGCCTTGTCGTTTGGATGATTTTTCTCGGGCGGATGCTCTTGAGATTATGACGGCCCTCAAAGGCCGCCGCATCGTCGGGGCATGGGGAACGGCGAAGGGTGTTCAGTTGTCCCCCCGCCGTTCGGATGACGCGGACGACTGGATCCGGATTGATTTTTTCTCGGTCGTGCATCGTAATGCCCCTTATGATCTTGTTTCCCGGCGCGTGCTCACAGCGTGGCAGGAGGATGAACCTATGGAGATCATTGTCACAGAGCCGCCGCCGGAGCCCCCCCCCTTGCCGCCTATTGAATTAGTGGCGGAGCAGTACATACAAGGTTGGTTAGATTTTTATAAGTAATACACTGTTTAAGGAGGCCATTTATGCAGCATGATATTACAGTCAGTCAATTTTTCTTTTCGCTGATTCGATCGGGCAAGCTCCGATTTTTGCCCCATCGGACCCATCCGGGCTTACGTGAGTCCGATCGTCTTTGTCTGCAGGAGTATGATCAGATCGAACGCCGTTACACGGGGCGTGAGGCGTTTTGCCATGTTGATTATATCCTGTTCGGCGGTCAGTATGGGATTGAGCCCGGGTGGATGATGTTATGCGTATCGTTTCAGTACGATCATTTCGAAATCACTCGGAAAGGAGCAGTTTATGAGCACTCAGGATGCAAACCATGAACATCGTAAACCGGATGAAACGTTTCGTGCGGGAAAAATTTCTGCAAAGATTTGGGTTAAAGCAAAGCCGTCCGACCACGGCGGGACCTATCCCGAATTTTCGATCAAAATTGTCAAATCCTTTAACGACGGGCAGGATTGGCGGGAAACCTGCTACTACTTTCCGGATGAACTGCCATCCCTGCGATATGTCGTCGAGCGAGCGTTTTCGTACTGTATCGATGTCTCGAATGCCTGGGATCGCGGAGGCGAATTCTCAAGCTGATTTCCGGGCCGCATGCGGCCCGGAATGTTGCAGCGATTGTCTCTTCTTTTTGGAGCAGTGGTCAATTGACTACTATCCCGAACAAGTGTTCGGCCGCTGTCTGCTGTTGCCCGAGGCCCTCATCGTCTCAGGCATGGTTTGTAACTATTACGTTAATGTGCTGGATTTCTAACTCATTTTTTTTAAGGAGGTTTTTTATGGTTAATTCTATCAAACACGTTTGCTTGGCTTGCGGTCGTGATTATTTTGTAGATGGTCGCCATCGGTCCCGGCCGCTGTTTTGTTCGCGGGCTTGCCAGAATAATTATCGCCAGCCTCGCGCGAGAGTAACTCGTCCCCGAACCCGGCGCCGGGCGAAAACGAAGGGCGTCGATCAACCGCAGCTCGTTTAGCACTTCCTGACCGGCCGTTCGGCCTGTCTGACTCTTGTTTCGGGTCGCCCTTACGGGCGGCCCTTCTTTTTTTCCCTTGTAAATCCCCGCTCCTTCAGTGCCGGCCGCCCGCCGATCGTAGATCCTGGGCGCTCCTGGAGCGCGTTTTTTCTGGCACATCTCCGATTTTTTCGTATGATGCTTATTATGGGTAATGTGATCGATCCTATGGTATACGGTGCGGATTGTGCGTACGTTCTTACGCCGTCGGGCCCTTTTGACTCCGGCAAGGTGCCCAAGTATATGCACGTTGACGTCTCCGGCGTCACCGCCCGCGATCCCGCCTCTTTGCCGTATCCGATGAGCTGGATCAATAAGCATTTTGGTTTGGTTCAGGACCGTTACGGCTGGGGGGCGGTTTGCCTTTGGTCCTATGATCTCAGTCCGTATTATGGTTGTTATCTGCACGCCGATTCTCCGCCGTTCTGGCTGTTGGAGGTTTATTTTTACGGCTGGACGTTCCCATGTTTTCGCGGCCGTTCTACTAACTGGTTGGATCTGACATTGTCGAATGAATTAACATTTGCGGCCGGGTACGATTTTCAGGGCGGTACCGCTCAGATTGGGTTTGGCCTATGAGCGATTTTGGTGCAGATCCCGATTTCAACCAGATTGAGGCGGTGACCCTCACGCGTGATTATTCTATGGTTGATCCTGCGGAGGTTTTGGGAGATCAATTCACGATATCTTCACATTCCAAAGTTCTCAAACTCTGTGACGGTTCTGGTAACATTCAAGTTAAAATCAAATATGATCCGTCAGCTCTGATCGTTTAACCGTCTTTCACTTTTTTTGAAATTCGAGCCATCATCCCCAATCACACGCACATTATAAACGCCCAGCACACGCCCAGCACACGCCCAGCACACGCCCAGCACACGCCAATAGCCAGCTTATTCCGCCTTCGCCGAAAATTAGATGTTCCCCTCGTATCGTTGATTTTTATTTTTTTTTCTTAAAAAATTTTTTTTGAATTTTTTATTTTTTAACTTTTTCATTTTTTATTTTTTTACTTTTTTTTGTTTTTTTCCCCCCTCCGCCTCCGCCACGTACGCCAGGCACGGCGCATCCGCACCGCGAGCCGCCCCCCGCCATAGCGGGTTGCGACTCGCTGCCCCTGCTGGCCGCCCCCCAGGCACAGCGCATCCGCACCGCGAGCCGCCCCCCGCCATAGCGGGTTGCGGCTCGCTGCCCCTGCTGGTCGCCCCCCGGCCGTAGCCTGCCGGCGGCCGGGCCCGGTCGCCTATGGAGCGTGCACGGAGGCCCGGTCGCGGCTCCGGCGGCTGGACTCGCTGTCGGCGTCTGTTCGGTTCGTTCGCTTCGCGTCGCTAAACGGGGGGGGCGTCGCCCCCGGCCCCGGCGTCGTAGCCGCAGCTCGCCGCGGCCGGGGGTCTTTGGCCCCCCCCGAACCCCCCGCCGCCCGGTCGCGTGCGGGCGTTTTCTTGTTCGCTGGCTCCCCCGTCGTTCCGGGCGGTGGCGGCCGCCGAAGCGGCGGCCGCTCGGGGGCGGCCGCCCCCGAGCCCCTGCTGTTTCGGCCGCCGGAGCGGCGGCCGATCGGGGCTCACGCCGCCCCGATCCCTGCTGATGAGGACTCGAAGACTCGGCACTAATTTATTTTAGCGGGCCGCCCAGGCGTCTGATTCTGTGTTCAGTAGCCGGATTCAGCCGCCTGACCAGCCCGCTAAAAGGAATCGGAATACGGCAAAAAGCAAAGGAAAGCTGGTTTCTGCCGTGGTTTCCCCCCCTTCAAACTTCCCCCCCTTCCGAGGCCACTTCCTCTAAGGATGGGGGTGAAATCCACTTGAAGGGGGGGAAACCCCTCAAAGACACCAGCCGCGCCGATTCACCCCGGCCCCCTCGGCACGTCCTTTGCTGATTTTTGCCGCTGGTTATTTACGCGCCCCCCCCGCTTTCGCGGGGGGGGCTTTGACCCGTCCCCCCTACCCCCCGGCTCGTCGGGGGGTAAATAATTCGGTCAGGCTTCGCCTGTGCTGTTTTAACGGGGCTTTCCCCCCGTCCCCCCCGTCTATCGTAGCCGGGGGGGAAGCCCTGCCCAGCGGCCGCACAGCGGCCGCCGTGCCCCTTCTGACAGCCCGCTCATCCGGCGCCAGCCGCGCCAGTTCCCGCCGATCCTTGTCGCCTTCCCCCTCGTTGTTCCCGTGTATCTCTTAATTTTTTTTATTGACAGTCCATAAGACCCCCTTTATCCTGTTTACCGGCTTGCAAGCTGTAACGAAAAATTTTTTTAGTAGGTGAATCATGGAAAAGTTACTTTTGATCTTCCGCGTCATCCGCCTGGTGCTTTGGGTTCTGGATCGAAACAACAACGGATGCCCGGACTTCCTCGAGCGTGACATCACTGATCTTTCGGCCGCCGCCGCCCGTCCAGCGGATTCCGCTTGACAGAGCTGCAGCGAGAGGCCGCTTTGGCGGCGGTCCTCTGCTTTTTTTTCTTCGCTTATTTTTGCTTTGTCGCGACTGCCCGCATCGAAAGCCCCATAGCGGCCGGGGGGCGGGTAGACGGCAATCCAAAAATAGTGCAAAAACCGTAAATCGCAGTATCAAGAAAGGAGTTTCCTGATGGCACTCATTAAGTTTGGTGGCGGCATTGCCGCCATTCGCGGCTCGATCGGTGGCGTAACGTACGCCAGGAACCGTTATGGATCGTACATGCGTCAGAGGACTAAGCCGGTTGACCCGGC
>JAQUQV010000088.1 GCA_028715905.1 Kiritimatiellia bacterium | reverse complement strand
GTGGATGGCAATTCAATTGGCCAGTCTTCGTAGGGGCCGCGCTTGTCGCGCGCCCGTCTTTATTGAAGAGGACTTCGCAAGCGAAGCCCCTACGGTTTCTCTCTCCCCCTCAAAACTGAGGCCTTACCGGAAAATTCCTTTGTCTTTGACTTGCGGAAGGCGGGTTTATTTGCCATATTTAAACCAACGGCCATTTCGCGGCGTTTTGCGCGAACCCGGAATCATGAAAAAACTATCCGCCTATTTTTTACTTTTGCTGTGTTTTCCTCTCTTTGCCGCCGGCGAGCCGGTCCCGGTGGATGGTTATGCGGCGGTGGTGAATGACAAGGTCATCACCGTTTCCGACGTTTTGAAAGCCATGGAACCCCTTGAGCGGCAGATCCGCGAAACATATTTTGACGACACGCTCGCGGACAAGCTTGACGCCGCCTATGCGAACACGCTGGATTCCCTGATTGAGCGCGAGCTGATCTTGTGCAGTTTCGCGGCGCAGAAACAGTTTGCCCTGCCGGACAGCGTGGTTGACAGCCGGATTGACGAAATTGTCCGCAACAAGTTCAACAATAACCGGGCGGAGATGCGCAAGGTCCTTGATCAGGAAGGGCTGACCTTTGAGGAATGGCGGCAAAACTACAAAAATTCGCTGATCGTGGCTCTTTTGCGTGAGAGGGAGGTTGACGGCAAGGTCGTGATTACACCGCAGGCGGTTCGCGCGGCCTACGAAAACGCCGGGGAAAAATACCGGATTCCGGAGCAACAGGAAGTGCGCGCCATAGTGATTGATTGCGGCGGCACGAAGGAGGAGGATGACCTCAAGCTTAAACAGGCCGAGGATATCCGCAGACGCCTTCTGAACGGCGAATCGTTTGAAGAGTTGGCCAGGCAGGCCTCGGAAGACCAGAAGGCGTCCGCCGGCGGCTACTGGGGCTGGATTGACCCGGATACCCGCCGGACGGAAATTGCCGCGGTCCTCAAAACTCTGGCGGTCGGAGATATCAGCCCCGTCATTTCCGTCGGGGATGAGTTATATATTTTCCGGGTTGAAGGGCGCAAAAACTCATCGGTGGTGCCGTTTGAAACGGTATGCGATTCCATCTGGAATGAGCTCCGGAAAAAGGAAATGAAACGGCTTTATGACGAATGGATTGAACGGCTGAAAAAGAATGCCTATATCAAGAAGTTCTGAAACGGTGGCAAGCAACTTAAACTTGCGGAACGGCAAAGAAAAACAAGGAAGCATCCCTCGCAGCGCGCGCTGAGAACGCGGAGAAAATGTTTTCTTTCGCCTTCGGCGAAAAGAAATATTTCTATTTGGGTTGCGGGCATACCCGCTTTACTCAGGATTCAGAAGTCAGCAGGGCCGGTTTTAAAAGTTACCCGCTTGGAGGAGTACGCAAGGTCTTCTCCCCGCTATGCCATCTTTTGAAAGGCCATGGCATGAACCCGGTGATAATATCCGATCAATTGTTTCCAGTCAAACTCTTCGGCCAGTTCCTGGGCATGGAAACGGAGGGCAATGCGTTCGCGCGTGTCAAGCTGGCAGAAAGCGAAAAGATATCCGGCCAGTTCCTCCGCGGCGGCGACATATGAGTTGTTTTTCCGTTTGACAACGAACAGGCCGTTCTGCTGGCAGTCGGGCGAACGATGCAAAATATAACTGCCGAAGCCGGAAAGGTCCGAAGCCACCGCGGGAACGTTTCGGGCAAGGCATTCCAGGGGCGTGTAACCCCAGGGCTCATAATAGCTGGGGAACAGGCCCAGATGACAGCCGCGGACGAACTGGTCGTATTCCAGGCTGAAAAGCGGGTTAGCCATTGTCATGAAATCCGGATGATAAATGATTTTGACCGGATCCTCCGGCTGGTTTACCATGTTGCACACGCGCAACTGATTCAGGACTTCATCGTGGTCCTGGTCAAACAGGTCATGGGTAACAATCGGCGGGAGACGGTTGGTCCGCCAGGCCTGCATGATGCGTTTCAGGCGCATCATGTGGGATTCATCAACGAGCGCATTAAAGTCGGGCAGGCGCCCGGTTGAGGTGGCCTTGAAGAGGCGCGCGCCGACCTGATCCCTGACCATCATGCAGGTGTTGTAAAGCTCTTCCGTCATGGCCTTGTTGTTCAGCGCTTCGGCGATGATTGAGCGGAAGGGCCGGCGCGAAATAATGAACATGACCACGGTCAAATCGCCGCCGGCTTGTTTCAACCGCGCGTTCAGGCGCGCCAACGCCTCCAGCGTGAGGTCAAAACCCTTGTTGCGGTATTCGTGGCGGCCCGAAGTGAAAAAATAGAGCGTGCGGTCAAGGTTGAAATTGTAACTCGGGAAAAAATGGCCGATGACGAACTGATTGATTCGTTCCTTGTAGACCACGTGCAGGTTTTCCGACTCGTGGCGCGCGGTGAATCTTTCCACGTTGATTCCGTTCGGCAGGACCTGGTCAACCTCGCGCTGAATTAGATATTTGCATTCCAGCGCGGTTACATTGCTGACCGTGCTGAAAACGTGCGCGCCGTGCGCCGCCGCGCGCTCCAGCCGCACCCGCGCCTCAATGTTGAACCGCCGCGCGTCGTTTTCCCAGTTGACAAACGGCAGATGGTCGTAAAACCAGGGGTCGGTCATGGCGATATAGCGCCCGAGCAGGGTGGCGTGGGTGGTGAAGACAATGGCCGCGGGAAGTTTGAGCCGGCGCATCTCCGGGATCGCCGTGCCGGCCATCCATTCGTGAAAATGGGCGATTACCGGCGGCAGGCTCTCTTTTTCTTTTGCCAGCGCGCTGAAAAATTCCTGGACCAGAAAACCGAAGGTAATCACGTGGTTCAGTTCGTCGTCGTCCGACGGAGTTCCAATGCGGTGGTGCTCCCACAAGTAGTATTTGATCTCGTTCAACTTGTGCATGGCGCCGTGCGTGTCAAGCAGGATGACCTGGGGCCGCCCCGATATGAGCCAGCGCCCGTAATGCGCGTTAAATCCCCGCGTTTTCATCTCGGCGATGGCGTTCGCCACCGCGCCGGAAGGGGGCGTTTCCTCAAACTCAATCGCCGCCGTAACCGGGTTGTAAGGGCCGATCATGAAATAGCGGTTGCCCCAGTTTTCAATCATGCGGGGCGCTTTGGAGCGAATGACGGTGTAAATGCCGCCCAGTTGCCGGCAGACTTCCCATGCAACCTCAAAGAGCAGTGCATTGCGCGGAATTATGGTGTCGGTGGTTTGCGGCGGAAGGGCGCTGGGTTTTACAATCCTTTTCATGGAAAAAATCATGCAACAGCCATTTAACAACTTTAAATCATAATCAACGGCGCGGGTGAATGCAAGGAAAATTCAAAAAGCAAAAAATTTTTTGACAGCCGCGCGGGCGGCCGTTATTATTTTTGCCATGTCGGCGAAAAGAGACGCATGGGGATCGCGGCTGGCCGTTATCATGGCCGTGGCCGGTTCGGCCATCGGGCTGGGCAACCTTTTGCGCTTTCCCGCCAAGGCCGTGGTCAACGGCGGCGGGGCCTTCATTATTCCATATTTCATTTCATTTCTCCTGCTGGGCCTGCCGTTGATGTGGATTGAATGGACCCTGGGCCGTTACGGCGGCGGATTTGAACACGGCACCGCCCCGGGCATATTTCACAGCCTCCTGCGCAAAAACAGGTTCGTCAAATATTTCGGAGTCATCGGGATTTTTGGTCCGCTCGTTATTTTTGTTTATTACGTCTATATTGAATCCTGGACGCTGGCCTACAGCTTTTTCGCGCTCGCCGGCAAATATTCCGCCCTGGCCGACCAGTCCGCCATGCAGTCTTTCCTGCGCGGTTTCCAGGGGCTGGAGAGCAACGCTTTTTTTAACGGGGTAGGCTGCGCTTATTTGTTTTTCATCGTCACGTTCCTGCTGAACCTGGGTGTGATTTATTACGGCATCCGCGCCGGTATTGGGCGCCTGTGCAAGTTCGCCCTGCCGCTGCTTTTTCTTTGCGCGCTGATCCTCGTGGTCCGCGTTTTCCTGCTCGGCGCGCCCGCGGAAGCGTATCCGGAAAGAAACATTATCAACGGGCTCGGATTCATGTGGAACCCCGATTTTGCGGCCTTGAAGTCGGCAAAAGTCTGGCTGGAGGCCGCCGGCCAGATATTTTTCACCTTGAGCGTCGGGATCGGCGTCATCCTGACCTATGCCAGTTATCTTTCCAAAACCGACGACGTTGTCCTTTCCGGCCTTACGGCGGCCGGAACGAACGAACTGGCCGAGGTTGTTCTGGGCGGCAGCATCATTATCCCGGCCGCTTTTGTCTTTTTCGGGCAGGGCGCCATGCAGGAAGTGGCCCGTTCCGGGACTTTCAATCTCGGCTTCGTGACCATGCCGCTTATACTGAATAAACTCCCCTGCGCGGCCCTCTCGGGTTTTCTCTGGTTTATGCTCCTTTTCCTGGCGGGGATCACCTCGGCGGTGTCATTGGCCCAGCCCTCGGTGGCTTTCCTGGAGGACGAGTTTGACGTCACCCGCACAAAGGCGGTCGGGATTTTCGGCGCGGTAGCCTTCATTCTCTGCCAGCCCTGCATTTTCCTGCTGGGTTACGGCGTGGTGGATGAGCTGGATTTCTGGGGCGGGACTTTCTTTCTGGTGGTGTTTGCGACGATTGAGGTGATATTGTTTGTCTGGGTTTTCGGCATGGAAAAGGCCTGGGATGAAATTCACCACGGCGCCGACCTGGTCCTGCCGCGTTTTTACAAATGGATCATCAAATACATCACCCCTCTTTTCCTCTTCTTTATCCTCGGGGCGTGGTTCTGGCAGGAATGGATTCCGGTTATCCTGATGAAAAACGTCCCGCCCGAATCCAAACCCGTCATCCTGGCGACGCGCCTCGGGCTTCTGCTGATTTTTCTTGTCCTGGCCCTGCTGGTCAAGATCGCCTGGAAACGCAGAAAGGCGCGGGGGGAGGTTTTATCATGAGCATTTCCGGCTGGATATTGCTTATCCTCTCATGGGGGCTGATCATCGCGCTCAACGTCTTTTGTTTTGCAAAAGCGCTCGGCGGGAAGGACGACGGGGATGATCCGCAAAACGGGCCGGCATCATCCGGAATTTAGCGTCCCGAATTTTCCTTTTCCAGCGCCCCGGCCAGCAGATCCATCGTTGCCGCCAGGAGTTTGTCAGGCGTGTTCAGCGGCGGCATCAGGTAAATCGTGTTCCCCAGCGGACGGATAAGAACGCCCTTTTTCAGCAGGTTTTTTTTAAGCGCCGCCGCGCGCCCCGCTGGCTCCAGGTCAAAGGCGGCAAGCATGCCCAGGCCGCGCAAATTGCCGACGCCTTTCAGGCGGCGCAGCTCCGCCATCTTTTCCTTCATCATTTTGCCTTTGCGCCGGGCTTCCGCCACAATCTTTTCTTCCTCGTAAATCTTCAGGACTTCCAGCGCAACGGCACAGGCCAGGGGGTTGCCGGCAAAGGTGTGGCCGTGATAGAAAGTATGGTCCGCGGGGCCGTCGGCGAAAGAGGCGTAAATCTTTTCTTTAACGACCGTGGCGCTGATCGGCAGAGAGCCGCCGGAAAGTCCCTTGCCGAGGCAGACGATATCGGGCGCTATCCCGGAATGTTCAAACGCGAACATTCTGCCAGTGCGTCCGAACCCGACCGCGATTTCGTCGGCGATCAGGAGAATGTCATGCGCGCGGCATAAAGCGGCCAGTTTTTTCAGGTATTGCGGGCTGTAAATCCTCATGCCGGCGGCGCACTGGCAAAGGGGTTCCACGATAACCGCCGCGATTTTTTCGTGATGTTTGTCCAGGAGCCGCCGCATCGGTTGAAAACATTCGCCATCGCAAGCCGGGGCAGACAGGGAATCCGGCGCGCGGTTCCGGGCGCAGGCGGCGCAGAACGGCGCGGCGGCGCGGTAGACGGGAAAAGTCAGCGGCTTGAAGGCCCGGTGGAATTGCGGCAGGAATCCGGCCGCAACCGCGCCGAGCGTGTCGCCGTGATAGGCGTTTGCCAGGGAAACGATCCGCCGGCGTTCCGGTCGGCCGGTGTTGTGCCAATATTGGACGGCAATCTTGAGCGCGGCCTCCACCGCCGAAGCGCCGTCGCTCGCAAAAAACGCGCGGCGTTCATCTTTAAACAATCTTCCCAGCCGTTCCGCCAGCTCAATCGCCGGCGGATGGGACATGTTGCCGAGAATGCTGTGCTGGAGTTTTCCAGACTGTTGCTTTATGGCCGCCACGATGCGCGGATGGCTGTGGCCGAGACTACAGCCCCACCAGGACGAAATCGCGT
>JAQUQV010000087.1 GCA_028715905.1 Kiritimatiellia bacterium | reverse complement strand
GGGCTTTCCGGTCGGGGCAATTTTCACGGCGGCAGAGCCGGCATGACCGGAAGTTGATCTCGGTCGGGAAACAGATTCCGGAAACCGATTTATTGGGGATCATCAGGCTTTCCGGGGTCAGCCGGACGCCGATCAGGCTTTCCACATCGCCCAGGACGGCAAACAGGCCTTGCTGCTGTTCAATCGGCCACACTTCCGCGTCGCCGGAGCCGGGATTCATGTGGGCTGTTTTTTCTCCGAGCCGGTAGCGGCGTCTGATAATTTTCCCAAAATGGCCGATACTGCATGCCAGCAAGGCGGCTTTGATTGTATCCATCCAGAAATTTTTCAGATAATTGTCCGGCGGAATTTTGATCTGGTCAACTTCCCGCCCGCAGGTCGCCACGTAAGCGAAGACCCGCGCTGTCTTTCCCAGATTCCGGCTTAAGACCCGGCTTGTAAAGTCAATATTGTCAATCCGGACCGTATCGTTACCGGTTTTTTCCACAAAGCATTCCTTGTACAGCGCCTTTGGCTTGGCGATTTCCCGGACTTCATTTGCCAGGGATTCAAATTCCAGGGCGTCGGCGGTTCCCGCTTCCAGGCGCACGGTTCGGGCGAGGGCCGGTAAATTTAGTTCAAAGGGAATGTCGGCGATAATTTCCATAGTTTCTGATTCTTGTGCTGAAGCGTCTGGCTCAAGAGGCGGCGGATCGCCGGCCCCGGGAGTATCCAAAATGTTACAGGGCTTTGATTGTTGCGCAACACCGGAGGAAGCGCACGGTTACCTCCATATTTGGCCACATTGCTTATACCCGCAGTTACGCGCCCGAGTCAATGTGAAACCTGAATTTTTTCTGATTATGGACACGACCGGTCATCCATGCTACAATAACCCCGTGAAAACCTGTTCTTTATCCGAATCGGAAGCCCGGGCCGCACTCGGCGCTGCCAGGCGGGTTGTGGTTAAAATCGGCAGTCGCGTCCTGGTTCAGGATTCCGGCCGGCCTGAAACCCGGCGGTTCAAGGCGCTGGCCGGCGATATTGCCGCTTTGTGCGGCCGGAAACACGAAGTGGTCGTGGTAACGTCCGGGGCCATCGGGACCGGCATGCAGGCGCTCGGCATGCGCCGGCGGCCGGGCAGTTTGCATGAGCTCCAGATGGCGGCGGCCGTCGGCCAGAGCCGCCTGATGACCCGCTATGACCGGGTTTTTACGGCGGAAAACAAACTTGTCGGCCAGGTTTTACTGACGCATGACGACCTTAAACACCGCGCGCGCCATCTCAACGCCAGAAATACCATTATGGCCATGTTGCGCGCGGGAGTGATCCCGGTTATCAACGAAAACGACGTGGTCGCGGTTGATGAAATCAAATTCGGCGACAACGATCTTCTGGCCGCGCTCGTCGTCCATCTTATCAAAGCCGATTTATTGATTATGCTGACCATGACCGACGGTCTTATCCGGCCGCTGGCCGCCGGCAAATCCGAGCGGATAGGTTATCTTTCTGAAATATCCGGCGATATTCTCAAACTGGCGCGCGGCAAGGGCGGCGAGCTTTCCACCGGCGGCATGGCAAGCAAGCTTGAGTCGGCGCGCCTGGCCATGGAAACGACCGGCTCCCCCGTGGTTATTGCCGACGGACGCGGGCCCGGAATAATCCGGCGCATAATGGCCGGCGAGGACGTCGGGACGCTTATCGTTCCGGCAAAAGCCGGGTTGGCCGCCATCTGCGACCGGAAGCGCTGGATCGCGTTTTTTCACAGGCCGAAAGGCGCGCTTACGATTGATGCCGGCGCCTGTTCCGCCCTGGAAAAAGGCGGCAAGAGCCTTCTGGCCATCGGCGTGAAAAAAGTGGAGGGCGATTTTCCCGCCGGAGCGGTGGTGAATATACTGTCTGCCTCCGGGCGCCTGATCGCCCGCGGCCTGACAACTTATTCCAGCCGCGAAATCCAAGTTGTCAGGGGCCGCCGGACGGATGAAATTGCCGGTCTTTTGGGAAGCAAGAAGGCGGATGAATTAATTCACCGCGACAACCTGGTTTTGATGAATGCGGACGCCTGAACAGTTTTAGTATTAATTCAGGGGAAAAATAATGACGCTTCATGATGAAATGGCGGCAATCGGCAGCCGCGCGGTGGTTGCTTCCCGGAGGCTGGCGCTTCTCGGCTCCGGCAAAAAGAATGCAATTCTTGAATCCATGGCCGAAGCGATAGAGGCGCGGAAGGATGCGATTAAGGAAGCCAATGCCCGCGATCTGGAGGCGGCGAAACAGGCCGGGCTGTCCGCGCCCATGCTTGAGCGCCTCGCATTGACCGATGCCCGGGTCGCGGCCATGGCGCGCGGTCTGCGCGAAATCGCGGCCTTGAAAGACCCGGTCGGCCGGACCATCCGCCGCTGGGAACGGCCGAACGGACTTAGAATCGTGAAGCGCCGTGTTCCGATCGGGGTGATAGCGATCATTTACGAGTCGCGGCCCAGTGTAACCGCCGATGCCGCCGGACTTTGCATTAAAACCGCCAACGCCGTCATCCTGCGCGGCGGAAAGGAAGCGCTCCTTTCCAATCAGGCGATAGTAAACGCGATGACTGCGGCCGGCGGCGGAAAAGGACTGCCCGCGGACGCAATCCAGCTTGTTACGACCACGGATCGGGAAGCCGTGCGGGCGCTGGTCGGTTTAGAGGGTCTGATTGACCTGGTCATGCCGCGCGGCGGCGAACAGCTCATCCGCGCGGTCGTGGAAAACGCGAAGGCGCCGGTCATCAAGCATTACAAGGGTGTCTGCCATATTTACGTGGATGAAAATGCGCATCCGGAAATGGCGTTGAAAATTATTGAAAATGCCAAGTGCCAGCGGCCGTCCGTCTGCAACGCGGTTGAAAAAGTGCTCGTGCATGAAAAAACGGCCGGAACTTTCATACCGCTTATGGCGGAGAAATTGAGCGGCAGGGGCGTGGAATTGCGCGGGGATGAAGCCGCTTGCGCGCTGGCCGGCGCGATAAAACCCGCCGTTGAAACGGACTGGAGCGCCGAATACCTGGACCTGGTGCTGGCCGTGAAAGTGGTGAAATCAGTCCGGGAGGCGATTGAGCATATCAATCATTACGGGTCGCATCATTCCGATGCGATTATTACCGAATCCGCGCGGGCCCGGAAAATGTTCCTGGAGCAGGTGGATTCGGCGGTCGTGTATGTGAACGCCTCCACGCGTTTCACGGACGGCGGCGAATTCGGGATGGGCGCGGAAATAGGCATTTCCACCGACAAACTTCACGCCCGCGGGCCGATGGGGCTGGAAGAATTGACCGCTTATAAATACCAGGTCCTCGGTTCCGGCCAGGTCCGGAAATAAAAAAGACATTGCGGACAAGCGGGCGGCAAAGAGGCGACAATCCGGAATAAATACCTGGCCGCAGGCCGACCGGCCCAGGGAGAAATTATTAAAAACCGGCGAACGCTCGTTAAGCGATTCCGAGCTTCTGGCAATCTTGCTGCGCGCCGGCGTAAAGGGGGTTAGCGCGATTGATCTGGCCAGGAAAACACTTGGCCAATTTGGCGCCTACCGGAATATAAGCCATACCGATATCCGGGACTGGCAGCAGATAAAAAGGCTGGGATCGACAAAAATCGCGCAAATCAAGGCCGCCCTTGAGATAGGAAGGCGGTTTCGCGAGGATGAATCAAGTAAAACCAGGGAAAAAATTTCCTCGGCGGCCGACATTGTAAAGATCATCATGCCGCAACATTGATAAAACTTCCCCGTCCGGGCCTGCCGGGGGCGCTATTCCACCCGGATGGCGCCGGTCAGGCCGTTGATTGAAATTTTCTTGCCTTTTGCTTCTTCGGTCTTGAATTTTCTATCCCGAATGTTGACGATCTTTTGGCCGTCGACCAAATGACCATCATCCAGCAGGCCGCCGTCAGATTTGAAAGTGATATAATCGTTGGTCCCGGAGCTGAAATAAAAGATCACATCCAGGGGAAGCGTGGTCGGCTCATTGGTGCTGATGATGGCCGTGTTGAACTCGTTGGTGGCGTAAAAATAGGATTCCGCATTGTCCCCATTGCAGTAGACAAAAGTAACCTGTTCGCGGTGGGTGATGGCCCATTGCCGGACGAGGGAAAGCGAGGAGTGAACCGAGCGCACCGCTCCGCGCATGCCGGCCCCGCGCCCCATGCCGACGAAGGCCGGGACGGAAATGCCGATGATGATCGCCATCAGCACCATCACCACCAGGAGTTCAACCAGGGTAAAGGCGCGCGCTGCGCGCGGTAAACGCTTGTTAGTCTCTCCATTATTTAACCTTAACATGTCGTTTTTGTTTCCTAAAAAGCTATCGCCTAAATCCGAAATCCGAATATCGAAATCCGAAACAAATTTCAATGTTCAAAATTTCTTAAACCTTTTTGTTTTGCATTTCTGTCATTTGGATTTGTTTCGAATTTCGGATTTCGTGCTTTGAGTGTTCTTCCCTTACTGCGGCTCGCTCCAGGTCTCAATTTCAAAAGGAGCGGCAAGCGTTGCATTGGTCGTATTGGCGAATGAAGCCGCGACCGCCTCCATATCAGCTATCAAATAATTGGTTGCGGAGTAAGCATATATGGTATTGGCAAAAATGTTGGCGTAGACGATGTTTGTAAAATCAATCATGCAATCTCCGTCCGCGTTTTCGTCCAGGCAGATGACGTAGGGCGACCCCCAGGGGTCGGTAAAATTAGTGACGGTATCGGTCTGGTTGGATTGTTGCAGGGAGAGAAAAACCTTTCCGCGCGGGTTTTCGCGCGGATGATGTCCGATTAACGGCTGAATAATCTTGTGGTTATTGGTAAAATAAGTTGTGTCGCCCCCGGCCTGGGTCTGGTTGGGCCACTTGCCGTATTCCATCCGGTAGCCCTTGAGGGCCAGGACAATCGCGTGCGCCTCGGCCAGGGCCTGTTTCTTGCGCGCTTTGTCCTTCATGCCGATGACCACGGGGAAGAGCAGGGTCATCAGGATAACAATCACGCCCATGACGAGCATGAGCTCAACCAGGGTGAACCCGCGGCGGAAAGGCACAGAGGTGCGAAGAGAGGCACAAAGGCACAAAGGCACAAAGGCACATAGTTTCCTAAACATTTTGACCATTATATTCTTCATCCCGACTTTCTGTTTTATGTCTATGTAAAGGATCAAAACAATCAGAACAGGCACAGAACGCTTTGAACATTCTTTATTTCTGCCTTTGTGCCTCTCTTCTCCCCCTCCGACTTTGTGCCTTCTGCCTTTGTGCCTCTCTTTTCCTACTTCCAACTGGCGATGATATTGGTTTCGTCGCGGTTTCCGACCGACCAGACCGCCACGCTGCGGTAAGCGTCGCCTCCGCCAAGCTCGCCGGGCAGGGAGATTTTATTATCGTAATCCTTGTCAAACATAACCTGGTAGGCCTGCCACGTTGACGGATCTTCTTTTGGATTTGACCACGGATCATAGGCGGTCGTCTGGTCCGTGAAATTGGTATAGCTTTCAAACTCGTAAAACACAATTTCCTGCTTGTTCATGTCGGAAATATTTTCGCCGCGCAGCGTTTTAAAAATATCGCCCTTAATATCATTGGGCCCTCCCGGGGCGCCATAGGCGCCCGGCCAGGCGTCCGGCCAGACCTTGTAGGTGTCCAGGTAAGCCCTGAAGGCGGTTTCAAGCTGTTTGACCGTCACGCGCGCCTCGGCTTCCCGGGCCCGCTGTTTTGCGTAATAAAAAGTGGGAATGGTCATGCCGGCCAGGATGGCGATGATGGAAATGACGACCAGAAGCTCAATAAGAGTGAAGCCGCGAAGAAAGGCAGAAGTTTTTCTCATTTTTTATTCCCCCGTTTTGCCGGCTGAATATTTATAATATAGCAACGATAGGCTGGTTAATACAAACAATTTTTCATTTCTACGTCAAAGACAGTA
Organism: Kiritimatiellia bacterium; assembly: GCA_028715905.1. Taxonomy (NCBI): domain Bacteria; kingdom Pseudomonadati; phylum Kiritimatiellota; class Kiritimatiellia; species Kiritimatiellia bacterium. The sequence goes on along the minus strand of JAQUQV010000087.1, from coordinate 416 downwards.
TTCCCGCTTTGGAAAGAAAAACAGATAGAGGCATCAGCCGCGCGTCGCGGGTAAGCGGTGCGTCATGGTCAGATAATGTCACCAGTCCGCCCGGCGCCGGATTAAGCTTTCCGAACTCCGAACGAAAACGCGCGATAGCGTCGCCCATCTCCCTGCGCGGCGTCCGGGTGAGCTTGAATTCAAAAGGATGGAGAACGCCGGCCCGGCCTTCAATGAGAAGATCCACCTCCAGTCCGCCTTTGGTGCGGAGATAATAGAGCCGGGGAGAAACTCCCTTTGCAAGCATGACTTTGAACGTTTCCTGAATGTTTCAACATGCCGTGCAACACGGGTTCTATTTCGCGGGGAATGTAATTCTTCATCGACCCAAGTCTAGCAGACGCCGCCGGTTTTGGCAATCCATATTTGCAGTCAGA
>JAQUQV010000086.1:2938-6374 GCA_028715905.1 Kiritimatiellia bacterium | reverse complement strand
TTTCACGCCGGATTATTTGAATTCCAAAAAGTTGAATGCGCCGCGCAAATGGAAATCGAGCCGCGGATACTTTGAGGAGGAGTAATATTTTAACGCGCCGTTGTTGCCGCAATCATCGTAATAATATGAATAATCGTAAAGACATACCGAAAATCGCCATAGTGCGCCGGGCTGAACGGCAAACCGCCGGCCGTTCCGGGCCGCAAGCGCGGATAACGGCACCGCCATTTCCACGGTCCAGCTCTCGTCTTCATCAAGCTCGTTGGCCGTCCCCCGCACCGTCACGGCTGATTTCAAGCCGGAGTTCCATTTTGTCGGATCCAGGAAACGCATGTAATTTCTTGCCGGAAACGCGGCGTCCCACGCCGCATTGTTGGGATTAACGTGTATTTCAAAATAGCGCGGAGAGTTTGCGTCCGGCTGGACAAACAATTCAAACACGTCCCCGTCCAGAAACAGGGTTTCCTTGTCCTTGTTAAGATGTTCCGGGTCATAAACAATATCGCGGTCGCGAATCACGGCGCCGACGTACAGGTTGGTTTCATCGTATAAAAAACTTACGGCGATTTGTTCGCGGGGGATCGGCGCCGAACGGCCGTCGTTTTGCGTGTCATAAAAACACGTGACGCGGGGCGCGTCCTTCCAGGCCGCGTCATCCAGCCTGCCGTCAATTGCAATCGCGTGCGCGGCGCGGCCGCACGGATATTGTCTGACGTCCGGGACAAAATCCTCGTCAGCGCGGCTGGCGCTTAATAATCCGGTTAACGCGATCAAAACCGCGCACCCCAAAAAACCAGTTGATTTCCGGCGAATAAACATATCGTCCTCCTTCATGGTTTAATTTCCCGTTGCGTTTGTCCAAAGGTAATACCTGAATTTTGCGCGCTTCGCGTGTAAAATTCAGGTTCTAACATATGATTATTCGGAACACACTTCAATCTTATTTGAAGACACAAATCGCCCCACCGTGAATGCATTCATATGCGCCCATGTCAACCGTGCCGTAACAAATGCGGCTTTTTCCGTCCAAGTCAACCGCGTTGGTCATCCAATTCTGGTTAATCCCGGCGTTTACGCAAGGCGAATTGTTTTGCAGGCGATAATTATCCGCGCTGGCATTCATAAATGACGGATTACCGGTGATATTCCCGGAAGTGTTCCAGTTGATGACTCCGTTCGTGTCCTTTATGCAGCAGTTGGTCAGATTGGCGGTCGCCAAAGACGCATCAGCATGGGTCGGAGCGGTATTGCTCCAGATAATTGAATTACGCGCAACCACATTAACAAAATTGGACATATAAATCCCGCCGCCTAAGTTGGACGCCGTATTGCCCACGAATGTGCAATTATCCACGAAAGCGGATTTGGTACCCATTGTGGAAAACCCCAGGCCGCCGCCGTTAGCTTTACTATCATTGCGGTAAAAAAGACAGTTTTGAACCTGCGCCGGTGAACTATAGATTGCCACGCCGCCATAGCCCTGGACGTTGGCGCCCCCTGTTAGATTGGTGTTTAACGCCCGGTTTTCCCAAAAAATGCAGTTCTTTAGCACCGCGAGCGAACAATTTACATAACATAACCCACCACCCAAACCAGAATTTGCAGTGCCGTTGGTATTCTGGTAAAACATGCAATTGGCTACGGTTCCAGCGGTTGCATTGTAGAAAGAAACCCCGGCGCCATGTTGGTTTACGCAGTTATTATAGAAAGCGCAATTGCTTACCGTGCCTGCGGATGAGGCAACCTGAATGCCACCGCCATTAAAAATCGCATATCCGCGCGTGAAGGTAAACCCGTTCACCAACGGCGCGCTGTTGCTTATAGATATGCAACGCACGGCGTTTTGACCGTCCAGTGCCGCGGCGGCCGGCCCATTAACGCTTTGCAACGCAAGAAGGTTGGTAATATTTATCTGATTGGTCAGCTGGTAAGTCCCATTCGACACCAGCACCGTGTTGTCAGCCCCGTTTTCCTGGGCGGTATTTACCACCCCGATAATATTGGAACCGGCCGTATCCCAGCTGGTGTATGGATCAATACCGGCATTATTCGTCGCCACGTAGTAGGTCGTGGCGGCCCGGCCGCAAAAAGCGGTAACAGAAAAACAAATCAGGAACGCGCACAGACTGCGCGCGGAAACCGCCGGAAAATACGCTTTCATGATCTTTATCCTTTCATATATGATTAACCATGTATACTTATTGCCTTAATTTTGCGTATACGGGCGCGTAAAATTAACCATTGGACCGCTCACGCGGGGTTAAACCATGTTGCGCGATGTTCGTGTAATATTCGGGTAAAAACTTTCCGCTTTTTACAATCCGGATTTAGTGATCTCTTCCAGCGACTCAAAATTCACCGGCGACTTGATTTCCCAGACTGGAGGACTGCCTTTGCGTTGTTGCGCGAGCCAATTCAAGGCAGCCGCAGGAATAATTTCGTGTCCGCCATCAAAAATCGTGACACGAACATTCTTTGATATTTTCCGGAACAGCGGCTTCTGCCGGCCATAAAGCGGGTCAAAGACCTCGCCTAACAGCCGGGAAGGCGCTTTCATTTCCTTATAAAACCATTCAATATCCGACTCGCAGATTTTATCATTTTCTTGAGCAACAATATTAAAAGCGCGCAAAGAATGCGTAAAAGGCACGCTTCCGGAACGGCCATCCTTCACTCCGGCGTTAATGTCAAGATTGACCGTCCTGGCATTCGCCAAATAAGCTGCCGGAGACCGTTTGACGCATTCTTCCGCCGCTCTGCCATCAATCTCGGGACATCCGCCGCATGCCGCCTCAATATTTTGCGAATAGCGGTTCTTTGGGCCGCGCTCTTTCCACCATTGCCTTAGATCGCATATTCCGCACCAAGCCGACACGCCAGCCCAGATATCCGGACGCCTGCCCGCCATGAGCAACGCGGCATGCGCGCCGCCAGACACGCCGATAAGATAGATTTGATCCTGATCAATTCCATATGTTTTCAGAGCAAACTGAACCGCGCTGACGATATCCTGAACAACAAGTTCCGAGCCAAGCGCCTGAGGCGTCCAGTTCGGCCCACGGAAATGAGGATGAATAAAGCACCATCCATTTTGAATACACCAACGCGCATAATCCGGCTCAGGCTGGCGATAACTGCCCGACCATGTATGAAGCGCCACCAGCAAAGGTTTCTTCTTTGTCATTTTCGGAGCATAAAACAAGGCCGGCTGAAGGGTCTGATCGGCGCTACTGAGATATTGCGTTGCGCATACGCCGACCGGCCAGCCTTTGATGCCGGCCGGCCAAGCCGGCGCGGATATAGCAATCGCTGTCATCATCAAAATAATTCGCGCAATCATCTTTTTTCTAAGGCGGCAGTGCCGCCATCCAAAACTTTCCCGGCTGGCGATCCGCCGGTCTTATTTAAACTTCTACGCAAAAGTGTATCACCCGAA
>JAQUQV010000086.1:0-2838 GCA_028715905.1 Kiritimatiellia bacterium | reverse complement strand
ATTACGGGCTCATCATCACGTGACCACGTTGGCCACGTGGAACGTGACTCACGTGGCGGACATTCGGGTGAATTTTGCGCGCTTCGCGTGTAAAATTCAGGTCATAGGTTACAAAAATACACTTTATGGATTAGCAAGCAGTTCTGAACGCAACAACTCTGCGTCTTTTTTGATCGTGTCGGCGTCCTTTAGGAAAGAATCGCAAAGGCTTTGCCCCTCGTACATCCATCCTGGCGGCATCGATGTTTTCAGATATTCATGCAATTCAGACGCCAGATTGACCAGTTTGTCCGCCAATACCAGGGCATCCTGTGAATTGCTTTTTTTCAGTTTATTGAACTGCTTGCGCAGTTCAAAGAAATCGGCCGCTAATTCCCAATATCGCACAGCTGCAGACAAACGCTGGACTTGCCGCCGTTCGCGCTCATTGCCAACTTTTTGCTGTGCAAGGTTAAGGGATTGGCGAATGACAGCGCGTTTTGCGTCGGCCAGGAACAGGCTTGAATTAAATGCATCGGCCGTCAGAGCGTCTTTTCCATCAGCAATGTGACGCATGGTTTGAATCATGCCTGCAAAAATCGGACGGATTTCAGCGGCAACCGAGCCATAGGCGCCCCGCAAATAATCATCAAGCACTTTTTCGCGATCCACGTTGTCATCCCACCCGCAACGCGCAAAGGCCAGGAGGTTCGGAGCGTATACGCTATGGCAAGACGCTTCGCACTGGATCGTCGCGCCGCTTACGCCCAGAGACTTCAGATATTTCCAATCTTCACAAATTACTTCCCATTGAGGATAAGGCAGCGAACGCTGGGCATAAAAACCCATATAATATTCGTAAACTGTTAACCTTCCCGAAAAGGATTTTTTCCATTGCCGGATCGCATCAAAAAAACGAATGTTTGTCGGGGAGGTGTGGTCGGGAGCAATCGGGCGGCATCCGTCGCGCCCGTACAGGGCAATCCATAGCATTAGGCTGGAATCCAATTTTACATCGCGGGGCGGCCAAAGCATATCCACATATGCCGCTCCGCCCACAGTTACATCCGGAAATTCGCCGCGGATTGCACGCGCTACCGCGTTCAGCAATTTTGCGTACCGCCGCGATTTGCTGCGATTCTCCGTTCCCTTTCCTCTATCCTTGCGAAAAGCATCCTGTTGATTTTCGTCCTGTGAAACGCATTGTTCACACTGGCACATTCCAAAGCCATCTTCAACAATAATGCCCGCCAATTTTACTTCAGGGTTTTCGCGCAGGTAGCGGCGAACATTGGCAATGAGCGTGTCAACAGCCTCTTTGTTGCTGGTGCAAATACAAAGCTGATTGAAGTTTTTTCCGCGCTGACCGTCAACCTCGGCATACCACTCGGGATGTTCCTTCAAATATTGTTTGGGAGGAAGCCAGTAACGTAGATTGTGGTGATTCATGTCAAGTTTCAAGCCGCGTTGACGAATGAATGGAAGGAGTTCCTGTTCAAACCATTCTTTACCGCAATTGCCGGGCGTGTACATAACATAATTCAATCCGTTTTTGGCCATCCAATCGATTTGTTGCCGCGCCAGTTCGGCGTCTATCTTGAAAAATTGCTGTAAGCCGCGATACCACAGCCTGGGCTTGCGTTGCACCGCCCCCGTTATTGCTTCAATGCGGTCCCGGCGGGGAACATATTCGCCGTCCGGTCCAAGATCGCTGAATTGGCACCCGCCGCAGCGGCGAAGAAACTCGTAAACGCCAAAGACCACACCGAGCGGTCCGCCGCCTCTAACATGATACACGGTTCCCTCGCCGCCGAGTTCATAGCCTTCGTCGGTCAATGCCAGGTCCGGGCGTAAGGAAAGTTGGATTTGGGGAGCGTTGGCAACCCCGGCGTCAACCGGCAGCCGCGTATTGAGGATTTGTTCCAGATAGCGCCGCAATTCTGCGGCGGCAAAAGCAACCGGCTCGGGAATTTGATTTTCACAGGTTATAACCACGACGGGCGGATTGCTGCTCGTCGCTATCCACGCCGGTTTGTCCGCCGCCAAACCGGTACGGGCCATTACCAATCCGGCCAGGCATCCGGAAAAAACAAGAGCGCCAATATTATGATAAAGGTTTGTCAGCATCGGAACCTCCTCAAAATATTTCGGACTATTTTTGCATCAAGGTGATATTGCTTGTTCCTTTGTTGACGCCAAACACATAGAACGTCATTCCGAATTCATCCTTTTTCAGGCAGGAAATTTCATCAGCCCCGGAGAGTATCCGCGGTTCTCCCCAGGAACCGGGGAAATACGCCATAATTTCCGCCTTGTCCTTGCGGGAGGTAATTTTCAGATCCAGTTTCTTCAAATCATGATCCAGCCTGCCGCTGATGTCAACATCCAGCGTGCCCGGCAGCAAGATTTGCGCATTCCTGCCGTTGACGCCGCATGTCATGGCCGGGACCTGGGTGACCAACACCAGGCTGAGCAGCAAGGGGCGGGCCGTGATGCCGACCTCCAGCCGATCGCCAAGTTTTTCCTCCTTTTTGACGAAACGTTTTCGCATGATGCTTTTGCCGCGCCAATCCGGGGAAAGCATCTCCTCCCTGCTGAATTGCCGCGGGTCTTCCATGTCAAAGACCCAGGAATAAGTTTCAGCATCCTTATCCAAGCCGGCCTTCTCGGTTGAGACTGAAATCTTGACCGGCGCATTTTCCGTTTCATGGCTGATCACGGGAATCATCAGGGCGCCGCCCTGTTTCAACGTGTAGGCCTCAATATTTCCATTATCAATCCACCAGCACGGGGAAACATCCGCGTCTATAATACGCGCTCCGCGCGTCTCATAGGCCGCGTCAACGTAAGGAAGCTTTG
>JAQUQV010000085.1 GCA_028715905.1 Kiritimatiellia bacterium | reverse complement strand
TTTTATTGCACGCCGCGGTCAACCATGCTGTGGACGATTTTTTCAAGCGCGAGGCAGTAGGCCGCCTGCCGCATGGTCATTTTTTTCCGGGCGGAAAATTCTTTTGTCCGGGCATAGGCCTTGCGCATCCGGCTGAAGAGGCGGTGATTGACTTCCTCTTCCTCCCAGTAAAAACCTTCGCGGTTCTGGACCCACTCAAAGTAAGAGACGATCACGCCGCCGGCATTGGCAAGGATATCGGGAACCACCAGCACCCCGCGTTCTTCAAGGATTTTATCGGCGCCGGGAGTGGTCGGCCCGTTGGCGCCTTCCACAATCAGCCTGGCCTTGATTTTCGGCGCATTCTCGGCCGTGATCATATTTTCCTTCGCGCAGGGCAGAAAAACGTCGCAGGAATATCCGACGATGCTTTCATTGAGCGCACGGCCGCCGGAAAAACCGCTGATGCCGCCGGTTGAATCGCGGTGGCGGATCATGGCCGGAATATCCAGCCCGTCGGGGTTGCAGGCCGACCCGGTAACATCCTCAACCGCCGTCACTTTTATGCCGCGTTGATACAAGTCAAGCGCGGCGTGCGAGCCGACGTTGCCGAACCCCTGGACGGCGGCGGTATAATTTTTCAAGCCAAGATTGTTGACCGCCTCCAGCATGGCGCAGACAACTCCCCGGCCGGTAGCTTCCCTGCGTCCGAGCGAGCCGCCCAGGGCGATCGGCTTGCCGGTTACCACCCCGCGGGCCACGTCGCGATATTTGCGGTATTCGTCGTAAATCCAGGCCATTTCGCGGGCCGAGGTACCCATATCCGGCGCGGGAATATCAATATTAGGCCCGATATCATTCACCAAACGGGAGGTATATTTACGAACCAAGCGTTCAAGCTCGGTGACGGAAAGAGACTTGGGATCCACGGTAATGCCGCCCTTGGCTCCGCCGTAAGGTATATCAACCAGCGCGGTTTTGAGGGTCATCCAGAGCGCCAGCGCCTTGACTTCGTCCAGATCAACCTCGGGATGGAAACGGATGCCGCCCTTATAAGGCCCGAGCACATCGCTGTGCTGAATCCGGTAACAATGGAAAACTTTCATCGGACCGCTGTCCAGTTGGACGGTCGCGCGGAACATGATTATTTTGTCGGGGACGCGGATGCGCTCAATGATTTCCATGCCGTGAAAACGCTTGTTAAAATTCATGATTTCAGCCGTTTTTTCAACCAGGCCGATGGCGCTTTCAAAAACGTTCACTTTGGCTTCTTTCATTGATCGCTTTCTCCTTCCGTTTTTTCTTTCAACCCCGCGGATTTGAAGGCATAATAAGGGGAACGCGCTTGTTCCGTCAAGCCCGAAACAGGCATCAAACCATGTCCCGGATAACCATTGAAGGTCTGAAGGAGAAGCTTACCCGCTCCGCCCAGCCGGATGTCAGGCGTTTTCACGCCCTGATGGCGCGGCGGATAAAAACGATCCTGATGGTTTCCACGCATTACGAGGCTTTCAGTCTTTCGTGGGACGGCAGCCTGACGGAGGATATTTACGGCGCCTTTTCGCTTCTGCATCTTCAGAACGTCCCGCAAATCGTGACGGTAACTTCGGCGCAGGCCGCCCTGGAAGAGTTGGCCCGCGAAAAATACGATCTCATCCTGGTCTCATCCAATCTGCCGGACATGGATATCGGCGAATTCGGCCTGAAAGTAAAAAGCGCCCATCCGGACCTGCCGGTGGTAATGCTCATATTTTCCTTCGGCGGACTGCCTTCCCTGCCGCTTGCTCACGCCCAGCCGGGGATTGACTTCATTTTTTCATGGCAGGGCAGCGCCAAAGTCCTGTTTTCCATCATCAAACTGGTTGAAGACTCCCTGAATATTGACCGCGACCTGCAGATTGCGCGCATCGGCGTCATTCTGGTGATTGAGGATTCCGTCAAACAATATTCTTTTTTTCTGCCCCACCTCTACACCACCCTTATGAAACAGACCTTTGCGCGCGTACCCTACGGGATTGACGAAAATGAACGCCAGCTGCTCACGCGCACCCGCCCGAAAGTGCTCCTGGCCCGGACCATTCCCCAGGCCGAAGATTACGCCGCCAAATATCAGGTTTTTCTGCACGGCGTTTTTTCAGACCTGCAGATATCCGGCCCCGGCCACGAAAAACAGCAAAGCGGTTCGGACTTTATCCGCCGGATGCTGCGCTCAATCCCCGGACTCCCCATATTATTGATTTCGGCCGATGAATCCGTTCAACAGACCGCCCGGGAACTGCGCATTGATTTTGCGGATAAAAAATCGCCGCGGCTGATCAAAACGGTTGAAGAATTCTGCGCTGAAAAACTCGGCTTTGGCGATTTCATTTTTCGCAATCAAAAGGGCGAGGAACTGATGCGCGCGCGCAACCTGCACGAATTTGAACAGGCCATCGCCCGAATCCCGGATGAATCGCTCTCTTTTCACGTCCGGCACAATCAATTCTCCCATTGGCTTCTGGCCCAGGGCGAAACCGCGCTGGCCGAGACCCTGCGCCCCCTGCAAATGGAAGATTTTGAATCGCCGGATGAAATCCGCGAAATCCTGCGCGCCGCCGTGGAAATCGTCCGACGCGAAAAACACCGCGGGATAATCGCCGATTTCCGCACCGACGATTTCCAACCGGATTATTCCTTCCTGATGACCGGGCGCGGGGGACTGGGCGGCAAGGCGCGCGGCCTGGCCTTTATGTCCAACCTCCTCAGCCGCCGGACCGACAACGCCGGCATTTGCGGGCAGGAAGTCCGCATTCCGCGCACAATTGTGATCACCACCGACTCCTTTGATTCATTCATGGCGCTGAACAACCTGGATTTATTCGCGTTTTCCTGTCATGACGACGATCAGCTGCGCGCCCGGTTCCTGGCCGGAAAACTGCCGGAAAACCTGGCGGAACAGCTTGCGACCTATCTGCGGCACGTCCAGACGCCGCTGGCGGTCCGCTCCTCAAGCCACATGGAGGATTCATCCAACCAACCATTCGCCGGGCTTTACGAAACCTGCATGCTGGCCAACCGCGCCGGAAAATTTGAGGAACGGCTGGAACAGCTCATGCGCGCGGTAAAGATGGTCTACGCCTCGGTTTATACCGTTTCCACTAAAAAATATTTTCAGACCCTGAAGCTGAACATGGAAGAGGAAAAGATGGCCGTGATCGTCCAGGAACTTGCCGGCCGCCAATACGGCGATCTTTTTTATCCGGCCGTATCGGGCGTGGCGCAGTCGTTCAACTATTATCCCTTCGCGCGCATTGAGCCGGAGGACGGCGTCGCCTCGGCCGCGCTGGGTTTCGGCAAGACGGTGGTGGAAGGCGGCCGCTGTTTCCGTTTCTGCCCGCGGCATCCCAACATTCTGCCGCAGGCCGCAACGCCGCGGGAAATGCTGTATCAATCGCAGAAACAATTTTACGCCCTGGACCTGGCCGGCGGCAAGCCCTCGCCGGAATTCGGCAAAAGCGTTGATCTGAAACTTTTTGACCTGGAGCGCGCGGAAAAAGACGGGACTTTGCATCCGGTCGGCGGCGTGCTCTCCGCCGCCGACGACCGCCTGGTGGACGACCTGAACGAGGAAGGGCCGCGCCTGGTGACTTTTGCGCCTTTGCTCAAGCATAAACTCTTCCCGCTGGCCGATATTCTGGCGGAACTCCTTCAAACCGGCCGCGCGAGCATGGGCTCGGAAGTTGAAATTGAATTCGCGCTCAACATTGACTTCGCCCCCGGCACCAAGCCGGAATTTTATTTTCTCCAGATCAGGCCGATGGTTACCGGATGCGAACAAATTGCATTCCGGCTTGAATCAATTGACCTTAAAGAAGCGCTCTGCGCCTGCCGCCGGGTGATGGGCAACGGCATCATTGAAAACATCACCGACATTATTTACTGCCATCCCGGCCGTTTTGACTTCTCAAAGACCGAGAAAATCGCCGCGGTCATCGGCCGGCTGAACCAGGCCCTGCTTGAAAAACAGCGGCGTTATATTCTCATCGGACCGGGCCGCTGGGGAACGCGCATGGTCCAACTCGGCATTCCGGTCAACTGGCAGCAGGTGGCGGGCGCGGCGCTGATCGTGGAAACGAGCGCCGGCGGAAAACGCATTGATCCGTCGCAGGGCGGGCATTTTTTCCATAACCTGGCCGCCACGGGCATCGGTTATTTCTCCATCAACGAGACGGGGCTGGAAAATTTCGTGCGCTGGGACGAGCTTGAAAAAATGCCGGCCTTGTATGCCGACGAATTCGTGCGGCACGTCCGCTCCGAAAAACCGATGAGCGTGTACATGGACGCCCGCAACTGCCGCGGCCTGGTTATTCCGCCAATGCCGTTTGGGTAACTAACCGTTCTGCTCATCACTCATTCTTTCCGGATATTGTTTTGGGTTCCACCACCTTACCTTCCTGAATTCCGGCAGGGGAATCAACAAAACTCACGGTGGGCAACATGAGAGAGCGAAATGGTCCATTACTCATAGCTTCCCATAGGATTTGGCGCGCACTGCTGTATAGAATTGAACTTCCGTTGATTTTTACCAGTTGCTCAACCTTGTTCGCAGGGTAATCCGGATGAACTTCAAAATTACCCATGAGCACAATGGCGAAATTGTAGGGAGAATTTTTTTCCGGCCCGACATTCTGATGAATCCTGAGCAATAGCCGCCAGAGTTGCTTCTGTGTTTCTTTCTTCGACGGCAAAATCTCGGCAGTGGAGTTCACCTGGAGATCCTTGAAATCCAATACACTCGGCTTATTGGTATCGAAGCCCGGGTTGGCGGTGAGCGCCAGCTCTGTCACGAAATAGCCGAGGCATTTAAGCGGCGAAGGACGCGCTTTCATTTGCACTCCATGTATAGCGGCCGGTTTCCTGATAGGGAGCGGCGTCGAACTTGACCTCCGGTTTCCACCGCGCGAATTGTGATCGCAAAGATGGATTTGCCAAGGCGCGCAGATAGTTCACATCTATTCGCCCATCATAAACCGCGCACAAAAGGACGTTCATGGAGCGCGAAGGGCGCTCATTCCCGTTTTCCCAGCGAGTCCAAGATTTTTCACCAAGTTGCAGGAGTTCTGCTATGCCTTTTTGGGTCACCCCAATCGCATTGCGCAGGTCTTTCAACTGGTGGGGCGCAAGAACTCCAAGATAGCGGGCTTTGACAGCTTCTAGTTTTTCGGTTGCCTCGCCATCCAGGTATATCTCACCGCTCTTCGGGTCTCGCCAAGCCTGCACATCCACCCAAATCGTTTCGGCAATATCTTCTCCGCTCGCGTTCGGAATGTATACCGGTTCTCGTGAAGAACAACGCACCCATCCAGGCACAGGAGCTTTCATAGTTTATTCTCTCCTTTTCTCGGTTGATGACTTGAAAAAATAATAATTACGTGTCCATCGGAAAGAAGCCCGATTTTACCGTACATATTAACTCCATCGAACGTGAACCAAAACGCATAGGCATCACAGGGCGGTTTCATATCCGTAATATGACGCCCAATGACATCATTATTCGACAAAGCGGCGATAAGAGCATTATTCCATTGATGTTCCCATGTATCAGGGAATTTTGAAAACCAGCCATGTCGCGCATAAGGCTTGCGAATTACCCTTAATTTATCGTCTGACTCAAGAGCTCCAATGACAGAATTTCGCCAAGTTGTAGGAATTCGGCATTCATTTGGATCTGTATTTACCATAAGGTATCAAATGATACTTTAATTGCAAGTTAAATTTTCATTTATTATTTATGAACTGAATATTGCGTGGAAATCACGCTTAATGACACGATCAGAAGCGCAATTCCCTTTTTAGTCATTTTTTTATTTTACTGTTTCAATTGGCCCATTTGCGGCCGTGGCGCTCAATGAGGGCGGCGGCCGCGGACGGCCCGCGGCTCTGGAACGGATACAATTCCGGCCGGATTTTTCGCGCTTCAATCTCATGCAGAACCGGGGTGAATATATCCCACAACGCGGCCAGTTCCGGCGTGCTGACAAACATGGTTTTCTCGCCTTCCAGCACATCAAGCAGAAGGCATTCGTAGGCGTCGGGGATGGCCTTGGCGAACACGGCCGAATATTGCATGTCCAGCATGCACTGGGCCAGGGTTACATTGAGGCCGGGCACCTTATTGATGATCTTGAAATAAATGGCCTCGTCCGGCTGAATCCTGAAAACGAGTTCGTCGGGCCAGCGGCTGTTTTCATACCGGCTGAAAATATTGCCCGGGGTCGGCTTGAAACAAATGCGCATCTCGCATAAATTTGTCTCCAGCGCCTTGCCGGAGCGCATAAAAAACGGAACGCCGTCCCAGCGCCAGTTGTTGACATGCAGAACCGCGGCGGCATAAGTGGGGGTACGCGAATCAGGCGGCATGC
>JAQUQV010000084.1 GCA_028715905.1 Kiritimatiellia bacterium | reverse complement strand
GATCAGTTTCCTCGTCTGCGCGCGCCGCAGGCCGACGGCAAGCTGAAGGAAATCAGCGAGTGGCTGGACCGGATTGCGTAGAAGTTTAAATAAGACTGACGGATCGCCAGCCGGGAAAGTTTTGGATGGCGGCACTGCCGCATTAGCCCGCTATTCCCGCTCGGGCTTGTTTTGCCGGTAAAGTTCCAGGCGCCGCGCGGCCTGCGCGGCCGGCGCTTCTTGGCCCGCTTTTTTCCAGAGTTCAATGGCGCGCGCAGCCGCCCGGGCGGCGTTTGTAAAGTCGCCGGTCTCCGCATGGGCGGCTGCCAGAGTATCCATGCGCATGGGGTCTTCGGCGCCCTGCCAGCGGACCATGAACTTGATATGGCGCAGGGATTCCGGGCCGTTGCGCAATTCATCCTCCGGGGCGGTTGCCAGTATCCATGCCAGCAGGCCGTACGCTTCCCCCGCCGTGATATCAAGCTTGATCGCCTGCCGCAGCGCCGCCGCGGCTTCCCGTCTCCGCTCCCGGTTATAGAGCAGGCGGCCCAGATTAACATGCGGGCCGGACGTTTCCGGGCTGAGCATGATCGCGCGCCGGTATGCCTGTTCGGCTTCGTCCGGCCGCCCGAGTTTTTCATAAACGCTTCCGGCGCCGTTCCAGGATTCTGCGGAGTCCGGACTGATCCGGACGGCTTCCCGATAGGCGGCCAGGGCCGATTCAAGATCGCCTTGCCGCTGCCGCATAAATCCCAGCGAGTTGTACGCCGGCGCATAATCCGGGGCGATGGAAATGGCCTCGCGCAACTCCCGTTCCGCGCGCGTATAGTTGGCCGAGTTGATTTCCTGCAGGGCCAGAAAATTAAACATTTCGGCATTGAAAGGGATATGATCGGTCGGCGTCCTGATGGGCGTATTGGCCCAGACCGCCGCCGCCACTATCGCGGCCGCCGGCATGAAAGAGCGGAGGGAACAGTTGCGCGCCCATTGCCGCCAGTCCAGCGCGTAGGCGGCCAGGACACAAAGCGCCGGCGCAACCACCACGCGGTAGCGCGCCGCTACAAAAAATAACGCTATGGAAAATAGATAAGCGCCGATGAAGACGGCCAAAAGAAGACTGGCGCGGCTGCGGCGCAGCCCGGCAAGCATGCCCCAGCAGGCCAGCGGAAACACGATTCCGAAAGGAAAGGCGAAAGAACCCAGCCGCCAGACCAGGGGGCGCAGGAGCGCGTAATAATCGCGGAACGCGTAAATATCCACGTTGCGCGGCAGTTCCCGCGCGTTGGTCGCCTGGCGTATTTTCCGTGAAAAATTACGGAAGAAATGGCCGGGATTCTGCCGGATGTATTTCAGCGTTTCCCGAAAATAGAAGCGGTCGGCGTCAACGGCGTCAAAAATTTCCGCCCGCATGGGCATTTTGTCCAGATTTTCCCAGCCGAAACTCGGCCGGATGGCAGTGGTTTCATCCGCTTTCCGGTTGTTGCCGATATAGAAATTGAGCCCGCCGTTGTGCGAGATCAGCGTAAACCTGCCGCTGACGGCGTAATTGCGGACGGTAACCGGCGCAATCGCGCAGGCGGTTCCCAGGAGAACCAGCAGAAAACGCCCGCCGGCTTTTCCCGCGAGCATTTTTGTTTCCCGGCGGCCCCCGCCTTCAGGATAAGCAATATACAGGTAAACCAGCCAGAACAGGGTGAAGGGGAGAAAGAAAAGCACGTTCGGCACGGTGATGGCCGCCAGGCCGGCGAAAATTCCGGCGAGAACCCAGTCCGAACCGCGGTCGTTTTTCGCGGAGCGCAGCAACTGCCAGAGGAAGAGCGTATTGAGCAGCGCCGCCGTTCCGGCTGGCAGCAATTGCAAATCCATGAAAAGCAGGGGGCCGTAACATGCCGTGAGCGCGCCGGCGATGATGCCTGTTCTCCTGGAAAACATCCCGGCCCCGATCAGATAACTGATCGCCGGTGTCAATGATCCTATGACGGCCAAAACAAGTTTGGCCGCGAGCATGCTCTTGCCGGTGAAAAAATAAACGGCCGCCAGCAGGTAAATGAAAAATGGCGGCTGGTAATACGGGGTGTTCGGACGGTAAAGCCCGTCGGCCATCTGGCAGGCGAAATTATGATAAGTGTGCGCGTCCACGATGGGTCGCCAGAACGTGGGATCGTTCCGCCCGTCAAGCATGAGCAGCAGATGCATTGCGAGCGCAAGCAGAAAAACAGCCCCGCCCGCCGGCAGGCCGGTTTTCATCCCCGTCGCGGCAATCCAATGTGTCTTGCGCATGTTCGGGATTGCATCATGCCATTTCCGTGTCCCGCCGGCAACAAAAATAAAGCCCGCCCTGGAATTCGCTGGGTATGGCGGAGACGATTTTTGCCTCTGGCCGGGCGGGCAAAACGGGGGAAAAATGAGGCCCGCCGCCGCATAAAAGATTGCGCGCATATTTATTGACATCAAGAACGATAATCATACAATCTCACCTCCAATACGCGTATGAAGCACGAGCTCAAATATCTCAAATCAATTATCGGAGCATTTGGCTTGCCGGGGACTTTCCGGACGGTGGTCCCTTACGGCAACGGTCATATCAATGACACTTATCTGGTGCATATGGATAACGGCGCCGGGGTGGACTATATTCTCCAGCGCATTAACCATAATATTTTCAAGGACCCGCCCGCGCTCATGGATAATATTTTGCGGGTTACCCGCCACGTCCGAAAAAAAACAGCCGAAATGCCGTGCGGAAATCCCGACCGCGAATCGCTCACGGTTATTCCCACGAGGAAAAACGCGCCTTTTCTGCTTGATGAACAGGGTAATTTCTGGCGCATGTATATTTTTATCACGGATGCCCGCACCTACGACATTTGCGAAACCACGCAACAGGCCTACGAAACGGCATCGTCTTTCGGCAGGTTTCAGGCTCTGCTCGCCGACCTGCCCGGCGGCCGTCTGCACGAAACCATTCCTTTTTTTCACCATACGCCGCGCCGTTTCAAGACGCTGGAGGAGGCGATCAACAGCGATAGGTTTAATCGCGCCATTGAGGCTAAAAACGATATTGATTTCTGCTTCCGGCATAAGCCTTTGACATCCGCGCTGACAGATTTGCTGGAAAACGGTAAAATGCCCGAGCGCATCGCGCACAATGATTCCAAGATCAACAATGTCATGATGGAAAATGCCGGTGGCCGCGGCATTTGTGTGATAGATCTTGACACCGTCATGAGCGGCAGTTCGCTGTATGATTTCGGCGACATGGTCCGGACTGCGGCCCGGACCATGGACGAAGACGAGCGCGACCTCAGGAAGGTCATGCTGAAAATGGAGTTTTTTGAGGCCTTGGCGCGCGGTTATCTTGAAGCCGCCCGCTCTTTCCTTACGCCGGTTGAAGTTGACAACATGGTCACGGCCGGCAAAGTGATCACCTTTACCATCGGCATCCGCTTTCTGTCCGATTATCTGGCGGGCGACGTTTATTTTAAAATTCACCGTCCCGGCCATAATCTTGACCGCGCCCGCGTGCAGTTCAAACTCCTTGCCAGCATTGAGGAGCAGGAAGAAGAAATGCGGAAAATTATCCAACAGAATTAATTATATTACGATATTGGGGACAGCCCTTAAATATTAAAAAACGGTTGACGCCGCTCGGGTGACAAGGGTAAACTTAATATTGCGATATTGGGGACAGCCCGTAAATATTAAAAAACGGTTGACGCCGCTCGGGCGACAAGGGTAAACTTAATATGGCCAGAAAACCCAGATTGGTTTTTGCAGGGGCGATTTATCATATCGTGTTTCGCGGCAATGAACGGAAGGCTATTTTTCGCGACACACGTGATTGCGAGCGTTTCCTTGTATCGTTGGCCGAACGGGTGCCAGCCTATCAAGTGCGGCTTTATCTTTATACTCTTATGCGGAATCATGTCCATCTTTTGCTGGAAACGCGTTTGCCGAATGTGAGTGCGTTTTTGGGCAGTTTATTGACGAGTTATGCCACGTATTTTAATCGGCGTCATCACCGTGCCGGGCATCTTACTCAAAACCGATATTATTCGTCTTTGGTGGCGGGCGACGCCTATCTGTTGCGGCTCAGTCGATATATTCATTTGAATCCTGTCTTTGTGAACCCCCTGCAATCTGCCTCCTTGGATGCGCGTATCTCATATTTGTGCGATTACCAGTGGAGTAGTTACAGGGCTTATGCTGGTTTAGCGAAGCCGGAAGACTATATAGACTATGGTCCAATTTTAGCAATGACGCCTGGGCGCGCCGGGAATCGGCATCTGAAATACCGCGGATATGTGGAGGCTGGGATTGTGAAAAATGACGAAGAATTTCGCGCGTTGCTCAAAAAATCATTGCCAGGGATAGGATCGAAAAAATTTATTCAGGGAATGCGGCAGGAATATCAGCGAAGCGCATCACGGATTAAGGCGGAAGACGTTGCTTTCCGAAAGCCGTTTCGCACGGTGATGCCGGAGGCCATAATAAATGCTGTATGCCGAGCATATAAAATCCCAGCGAATGAGTTGCGGATGCATCGAGTAAATGATTGGGTCAAGCCGGTAGCGGCGATGTTGTTAACACAAGCAGGGGGGCTAACCCAACGTGATGCAGCAAAATATTTAGGGGTGAAAACGGGAGCGGCGGTTTGCGTGCAATTAAAACGTTTGCGTCAATCCAAGGCTAACGAACATCGCAGCGTATTAAATCGTCTGCGCAACTATTTAATATTTAAGGGCTGTCCCCAATGAAAACATCCGGCAGACCGGTTCGTGTTTTGTTGCAAACGGGGGGCGTGATCCCCGATCCTTCTTCGGTATTCATTGATCCTGCGGTTGTTCCCGAAAGAATTGCGCCGAAAACTCTCATCCATCCCTTCTGCCGCATTTATGGCGCGCAGACTTCCATCGGCCCGGGGTGCGAGTTGGGCGCGGAGGGGCCGGTTACAATTGAAAACTGCCAGCTTGGGGAAAGGGTAAAACTGGCGGGCGGATATTTCTCCGGATCCGTTTTTCTGAACGATAGCAGCATGGGAAACTGCGCGCGTGTGCGCCCCGGCGCTCTTCTGGAAGAATTCGCAAGCGGGGCTCATGCGGTCGGATTGAAACAAACCCTGCTGTTTCCCTATGTTACGCTCGGCAGTCTGGTAAATTTCTGCGATTGCCTGACGGCGGGAGGGACCGGCCGCAAAAATCACAGCGAGGTCGGTTCCGCGTATGTTCATTTTAACTTCACGCCCCATCAGGACAAGGCCACTCCTTCCCTGATCGGCGATGTTCCCCGCGGCGTGCTCCTTGACCAGCCGCCGGTTTTCCTGGGCGGCCAGGGCGGTCTGGCCGGCCCGGCCCGGGTGGCTTTCGGAGCCATTGCCCCGGCCGGAATGATAATTCGCGGAGATGTTTCCGCCGCCGGCCTTGTCGTCCGCGGGGAACAACCGAAACCTGCCGGCGGCCGGTTCATAGCCGGCGCATACCGCACCATTGACAGAATCGTAAGGAACAATCTGATTTATATCGGTAATATTTATGCCCTGAAGGCGTGGTATCGCCATGTCCGTTCGACATTTATGGGGCGGGATTCATTCCAGGCGGCCTGTCTGGCGGGGGCGCTGGAAAAACTGGACTTGATTATACGGGAAAGAATTGGCCGTTTGGATGAATTGGCCGGGAAAATGCCGCGCTCCATTGAATTGAACGAAAAATCCGGCGGCGGCGCGGCTTCTTATCTGCAGCAGCAGAAAAAACTTTGCGGACAATGGCCGGAAATGAAGGATAATTTGCTGCAAATTGCCGGGGTTGAGGGCGACCCGGCCAAAAGAGATCATCTGCTGGAAGAAATAACCGCCGGGCAAAAAAGTTCATATCTTGAAACAATTGCCGCGATTAGTTCCGCAAGCAGGCAGGATGCGACCGAATGGCTGCAATCAATTGTTGACAGGACGGCGGAAATCTGGAAAAAATAAGAAAAAAATATTTCGCCGCCCGCTTCGCCGGAGGCACAGAGGAAAGAAGAATTATTTTAATGTATAGGAATTTCAACGTTGCCGCAAAAGAGCGCAAAATCGTGGGTAGGAGCCGAACCCCTGTTCGGCGATGCATCTGGTGTTTGGAATCGCCGCATGGGGATGCGGCTCCTACGTCTATCAAATACAGTTGCCGCTTTTGGCGGCCTAATGAACGTATAGGAATTTCAATGTTGTCTATTTTTTGTAGAGGCTTCGCTCGTCGAAGCCCTCTGAAGGGGCGCGACAAGCACGCCCCCTACATGCGAAAAATAACAGTTGCCGCTTTTGGCGGCCTAATTGAAAGTTGAGCGATTCTTTGGCGTGTTATTCTGATGAACCCCGCCCGGTCTGAGCCGGACGGGATGACGACCTTCCTTCGCCCGCCGTACTCCGGCGTTGCCGGGCGAAGGCGGGAGAATCTTGCCCGCACTCAAATTGATTTACCTCTGCGACCTCTGCGTCTCCGCGGTAAAAAATTGCTCAGGAAAGGGATTATGGGAAAATTATTCGGAACGGACGGGGTCAGGGGCGTGGCCAATATTGAGCCGATGACGGCGGAAACCGCCCTGGCGATCGGCCGCGCCACGGCGCATATCTGCAAAAGGCATCACAACCGCCACCGCAT
>JAQUQV010000083.1 GCA_028715905.1 Kiritimatiellia bacterium | reverse complement strand
GCCCGATGCAAGCGTGGGGTGAATTTGGCTTCCGGCGGAGCCGGATTCGAAAAAGAAAGGCCAGTCCGGTTCAGATGGACCGGCGCCGCGCGAAGCGCTATACTCGTGTATGCGCGAGGGCGGCAACGGGCCAGATGAGCCGGAATCGCCGCCGCCTTTTTCGAACCAAATTCGCACCACATGGGGAAGGAAGCATTAATAACATTGGGTTGCGGGCAGAGCCCGCTTTGGAATAATGAAAACGAAGAGCTTTAAAGATCTGATCGTCTGGCAGAAGTCTTATCAGTTGGTTTTGGAAATATGCAAGATCACAAAAGATTTTCCAAAAGACGCGGTTTATGGATTATTATCAACAGATGAGAAGGTCTGCGGTATCAATGCCGTCTAATATTTCTGAAGGCTATGGAAGACAGTATCACAGGGAATACAGGCAATTTTTAGCTATGGCTTATGGTTCGTTATGCGAGCTGGAAACACAGTGTTTATTGTCTGTAGATTTACAATACACAAATAAAAGCAAAATAGCAGAGGGTCTAATGAAAGAAGTGGGTAGTATGCTTTATCGGATGCTCAATCCATCCGCTAAACGCTAAAAATGAGGCAATCATGAGTGTTCATCCCATTGAGTTTCGTTATTTTTCCGGTGAAATGAAAAGCATTTTCACCGAGAAAGCCAAACTGCAGAACTGGCTGCGCGTGGAGGCGGCCCTGGCCCGCGCCCACGCCCGGCTGGGAAATATCCCGGGGACGGCGGCGGCCGAAATTACCCGCAAGGCCTCGCTTAAACATGTCCGCCTGGCGCGCGTCAAGGCCATTGAGGATAAAATCCACCACGACCTGATGGCCATGGTCCGGGCGCTGTCTGAAATTTGCGCCCGAAACGCCGGCAAATACGTGCACCTGGGGGCGACCTCGTACGACATTGAGGATACCGCCCTGGCCCTGCAGTTAGGCGCCGCGCTGGATATCATCGCCGAAGATATCCTCCGTCTGCGGAACATTCTGGCGGCTCTTGCCCGGAAGACGAAACGACTGGTCTGCGTCGGCCGCACGCACGGGCAGCACGCCGTGCCCACCACCTACGGGTTAAAATTCGCCATTTACGCCTGCGAGTTTCAGCGCCACCTTGCGCGTCTGGTTGAGGCGAAAAAGAGAATCATGGTCGGACAAATGACCGGCGCGGTCGGCACCCAGGCCAGTTTCGGAAAAAACGCCGGGAAACTGCAGAAGCTGATCATGCGGGAGCTGGGGCTGCGGCCGGTGTTTGTATCCAACCAGGTTATCCAGCGCGACCGCCACGCGGAAGTTGTTTTCTGTCTGGCGCTGGCCGCGGCCACCGCGGAAAAAATCGCCGGCGAGATAAGAAACCTGCAGCGAACCGAAATCGGGGAAGTATGCGAACCGTTCGGCTCCGGACAGGTCGGTTCCTCCACCATGCCCCAGAAACGCAATCCGCACAAGAGCGAAAGAATCTGTTCCCTGGCCAGAATCATCCGCGCGCAAGTCAACCCGGCCCTGGAAAACATTTCCCTGGAGCACGAGCGCGACCTCACCAATTCCGCCGCGGAACGGGTGATTTTTCCCGAGGCTTTCATTCTCACCGATTATCTCCTGCGCCAGCTGCAGGATATTCTCGGCCGTCTCGTCATCAGCGCGGACAATATCCGCCGCAACCTTGCCCTGACGGACGGCATGATCATGAGCGAAAGGATTATGATTGAACTGGTTGCACGCGGCCTGGGAAGGCAGGAAGCGCACGAGCTTCTGCGCCGGGCCGCCGGCAGGGCTTTTACGGAAAAAACACCGTTCCGCGAAGTTTTGCTTGCCGACAAACGACTCCGGTCGTTTTTGAGCGCCAAAGATCTTGAGCGCTGCCTGAAGCCGGAAAACTACATCGGCACGGCGGCGGCCCAGGTTGAGCGCGTGATTGCGGAATTAGAAAAAAAAGAGAGATAAAAAGAAGTTTTCTCACAGAGATCACAGAGCACACAGAGAAGGGCAAAAGTCGACAGATATGGCCTGTAAATTTTACACTTATGCAAAAATTTACAGGCCACATTCTCTCTTTGTGAACTCTCTGGACTCTAGCGAGTCTGCGAGCGAGTGAGAGATGCTTTAAGAAAGGACGGACACAAATGGCAACAGTGGTGATCGTCGGCGCGCAATGGGGCGATGAGGGCAAGGGAAAAGTGGTGGATAATCTCGCCGCGCAGGCGGAGATTGTCGTGCGTTTCCAGGGAGGCGACAACGCGGGGCACACCGTTTACCATGCCGGGCAAAAACATGTTTTTCACATACTGCCATCGGGCATTCTGCGCAAACACGTCCTGAACCTGATCGGCGGCGGGGTGGTTGTCAATCTGAACAAACTGGCCGCGGAAATTGACAAAGTCGGCATCAAACCTTCCGAACTTTCCGGGCGCCTGCGCATCAGCGGCGAAGCCCATTTAATTCTTCCCTGCCATATCGCGCTGGATGAAAAGAACGAAAAACGGCTGGGCCGGGGCAAGATCGGCACCACCCTGCGCGGCATCGGCCCGGCTTATGCCGACCGCGCCGCGCGCACCGGGGTGCGCTTTGCCGATATTTTTGATGAAAAGCTTCTGCGCGCGCGCCTGGCGGCCTGTTTTGAAGCCAAGCGCGGGCTTTTTTCAAAACGCGAAATGCGCGCGGTCTGCAACGTGAACCGGGCCGCGGAAGAAATCCGCGTTCTGGCCGGCCGGCTGAAGTTTTTGCCGGGCGACACCGGACTCATCCTGGAGCAAGGCCGGAAAGCCGGCAAAAACATCCTGTTTGAGGGCGCGCAGGGAACCATGCTGGATATCGGCGCCGGCACTTATCCCTATGTTACCTCATCGCACACGGTCGCCGGCGCGGCCGGCGTCGGCGCCGGGGTCGGCCCGCGCTTCCTGGATAAAATCATCGGGATCACCAAAGCTTATATCACCCGCGTGGGCGAAGGGCCTTTTCCCACCGAGCTTGACAACGAACTCGGCGAAAAACTCCGCGCCGACGGCGGCGAATACGGCGCAACAACCGGACGCCCGCGCCGCTGCGGCTGGCTGGACCTGGTGCTGTTGCGCCGCGCCGCGCGGCTCAACAGTTTGGACGGCCTGATCGTAACCAAACTTGACGTGCTGGATTCCTTTGACAGAATCGGCTTGTGCACGGCCTATCACTGCCGGGGCAAAAGACTGGCGGAATGGCCGGAAAATCCGGCGGATGCGGCCGCAGTCAAACCGGAATACATATTCATGCCTGGCTGGAAACAACCCACCGGCCGGGCCGGATCATTTGCGGCATTGCCGGCGGCGGCGCGGAAATATTTAAAGACTATTGAACGGGAAACGGGCGTTCCCGTCATGATGGTTTCAGCCGGCAAGGAAAGGGAAGCGCTGATTGTGCGGAAGCCGGCGTTTTAAGGCGTAGCGCACGAAACGTTTCTTGCTGGATTTGACCGGCAGCGTTTCACGAGAAACTTGCCATGCAATATCCTGTCATTCCCGGCTATGAAATCATCGGCGTGCTCGGCGAGGGCGGCATGGGCATGGTGTATCTGGCCACCCAGCTGTCGCTCGGACGCAAGGTGGCCGTTAAAATACTGCCGCCGAGCCTGAGCCACAACGAATCGTATCTCCTGCGCTTCCGCCACGAGGCCAAGGCGGCGGCGAAAATCAGGCATCCCAACATTGTCCAGATTTATGACGCGGGCGAGCATAACGGCGTCTATTTTTTCATCATGGAGTATGTGGCCGGCGAGACCAGCGCCGACCGGGTCGCCCGCAAGGGGAAACTTGACGAGGAAAGCGCGCTCCTGATCGCGGAGTCGGTGGCGGTGGCCCTGGAATACGCCTGGGACCGGGCGCAGTTGGTTCACCGCGACATCAAGCCGGACAACATCCTCATTGACGAGGACGGCACGGTCAAGCTTTCCGACCTCGGCCTGGCCAAAACCATGGACCGCGCGGCGCCCAGCATCACCGTGGGCCGGGCCATGATCGGTTCCCCCCACTACTGCGCTCCCGAGCAGGCGCAGGGCGAGGAAAACGTGAATTGCTGCGCCGATATCTACGCCCTGGGCGCCACTCTCTATCACTTCCTGACCGGACGGCCGCCCTTTGCCGAAACGCCCGGGGTCAGCGCCATGGTCAGAAAATTGACGGAGTATCTGCCGGATGTCACAGAAATAAACCCGGCGGTTTCCGACAACACGGCGCGCTTGATTGAAAAAATGCTCGCCCGGGACAGAAGCATGCGCCAGCCAAGCTGGCATGCCGTTTTGGACGACCTGGACGAGGTCATCCACAAGCGCCCCCCCATATCCGTCCCGACGCCCGAAGGAATGAGCACCATGCTGCGCGGCAGACACGCCATAAAACCCGGAGACGGAACGTCCCTGCCCGCGCCGCCCGGGGGAAAAACCCTCCGCCGGGCATTTAAAATAATTCTGACCGCGGCCCTGGCAGCCGCGGTGTTTTTTGCCGTTTGGCTTTTGTTTTGACCGTGCCATGAGAGCGAACAACAACAAGAAATACGGGCTTTTCGCCTTTTTTGCGCTGTTGCCAACGGTTATCGCGCTGACAGCAATTTTGCCGGGCTGCGACGGCGAAAAGAGCTATACCCGGCAGATATGGGATGAAAATTATCCCGCCTATCAGGAAATATGCAATCTGCCTTTTAACCGCGAAGTCGCGGCCGGCACGCTCCCTGAAAAGAAATTCAGAAATTACATGATCCAGGATTACTTTTATCTTCAAAATTATAAAAAAACATACGAAATACTTCTGACAAAACCGCCGGACGAGCGGGGGCGGACATTTGTCGTTAATGCCATGGAGGCAATTGACCAGGAAATTGAAAATGTGCACGCGTTATATTTTAAAAAATACAGCATAACCGACCGGGAATTATCGGATTCCAGTCCGAGCCAGACCACTGAAACCTACAGTTCATATCTGATGGAAACCGCGGCTCGCGAGCCGTTTGAGGTTGGATTGACCGCGACCTTGCCGTGCAACTGGATTTATTACCAGGTTGCCGCCGATATGAAAAAATCAGAGCCGGTTGAAAACAATCCATATCAAGAATGGATTGACGAATATGGCGGCGTGTCCTGGGAGGAAAGCGACGCAAAGGTCTTTGTTGACCTGGTGGAATATTACATGACAAACTGCGGCGAGGAACGCCGGCGTAAAATGAGACAGGCCTATAAACGCGGGGTTGATTTTGAATATATGTTCTGGGATGCGGCCTATAACGAGTGACGGCGGAAATTTTACCCCTTGATCGCGCCGAACCGCATATTGACCGGGGACCGCGCATAAATCGCCGAAAATGCGTTTTGCTCGTCTTCGCGATCGTCAATAACGCGGCGACAAATAATCCGCCGCCAATGTGTTCAACGGCGGATATTGCCGGGTTTTCCGGCCGGCAGCACAGGCGGTCGTCGCCGCCGCAATTGGCCGCGGCATTTTGCGATTGCCTTCTGCCGGCAGACTGTTT
Source organism: Kiritimatiellia bacterium (assembly GCA_028715905.1). Classification (NCBI taxonomy): domain Bacteria; kingdom Pseudomonadati; phylum Kiritimatiellota; class Kiritimatiellia; species Kiritimatiellia bacterium. The sequence goes on along the minus strand of JAQUQV010000083.1, from coordinate 1,169 downwards.
CCGGATTAGCGCCGCAAACCGCGTATTTATCTTGATTACCGCGGTTTTACTGGTAAAAATGACTTTTGCGCGGATGGTTGCAAAACAATATCTGCCGCGGAAAGGAGGAAAAAATGACGCCGCATCGCCAGAAAGTGAACGCGGCCTTGCTTTCCATTGGTTCCAACACTTTTCTCGTTGCGTTAAAGACAATCGCGGGCGCGATGATCGGCTCGGTGGCGATTGTTTCGGAGGCGATTCATTCCGGCATGGATCTGCTGGCCGCCGCCATCGCCTTTACCGCCGTGAAATTTTCGGGCAAGCCGGCGGACCGCGGGCATCCTTTCGGCCACGGCAAGGCGGAAAACCTGGCCGGCGCGGCCGAAGCCATACTGATCTTCACTGCGGCCGGATGGATCATCTACAAATCCATCCTGAAATTCATTCATCCCCGGCCGATTGACGAACCGGCCTGGGGCGCCGGCATAATGCTTGTCTCGGCGGTAATAAACTGGTTTGTCTCGCGCCGGCTCTTCATTGTCGGGAAAAAAACCGATTCAATCGCCCTGGAGGCGGACGCCTGGCACCTGCGCATGGATGTCTGGACTTCGGCCGGCGTGATGGCGGGGCTTGGGGCGATATGGATCGGCGGATGTTTTTTCCCAAGCCTTAATCTTCAGTGGGTGGACCCGGCCGCGGCCCTGCTGGTGGCCGCCATGATTCTGAAAGCCGCTTACGACCTTACCATGAAATCCATCCGGGACCTGCTGGACGCCGGGCTGGCGGCGGAGGAAGACGAGAAACTGCGCGCGCTGATTGCGGCGCATGACCCGCAAATCCGCGGCTTTCATAATCTGCGCGCGCGCAAATCAGGCGGCCGGCGGTTTATTGAATTCCATATCCTCGTCAACTCTGAAATGACCGTGGCCCGTTCCCATAAATTAACGGACGAACTGACCGTTAAAATCATGGCCATCATGCCGGATTCGCTCGTGACCATCCACGTTGAACCCTGCAAAACGCCGGGGTGATCATCGTGAAAAAGTTGTCTTATCTTCCGCTCCGCGGGCCCTGCGCGGACGATGGGATGCGGGGCGTCATTCCAGCCGAACGGCTATGAAACGCGATTCTTCCCGGTCTTTTACCAGGAGCAACACAAGGCCGCTTTCGGCTGATTTTTCCAGGGCGGC
>JAQUQV010000082.1 GCA_028715905.1 Kiritimatiellia bacterium | reverse complement strand
CGCTGACTTTGTAACCGCCCAGGTCGGGATGCATCAAACCGGGAACGATTTCCCCTTTCTTGACCTTGAGCCCCTTGTAGTAATAGGTTCCCTGGACGAGCGAATTCGTGCAATTCCCGACGCCGATGGTCGCGATTCTGATTTCTGACATGACTTTTTCTTCCTTTCTTTTGTTAAATTTGCCTTCCGTCGGCAAATTTTGGTTTATTTGCGAACGATAATCCGTTCAAGAAGCCGGAGCGCGCCGCGCGATCGGCGGATAGTAAATGAACAAATTGCTGATCCGGTCGCTCTCGCCGAAATAAATTTCGCCGTCCCGGCCGGTAACCGCGCAGTCTATTTCATAGCCGTACCAGGGCGTTTCCATGGTGGCCAGCAAAACGCCGAGGTCGCGCAGCTCATGCCGCTCCGGCTCGTAGACGAAAAGGTGGCAGCATTTGCCGGGTTCGCCGCCGACGCCGAAGACGCGGCCGTCGTTGCCCACCGCCAGGGCGCGCACCCGCATTTGGTCAATCGGCTTGCCCAAACAGCGGATATCTCCGGCCCGGGGGTCAAACGCAAAAAGAATGCCGTCAATGGTGCCGCCGTAAATCAGGCCGCTTTGTCCGTCCTGCGTCCATGCGTCAACGCGGTTGTAGGCTTCGCGTCCCTTGAGGCTTGGAAGCGCAAACGGCGTGTCTTCCACCCGCCCCGTATCGGGCTCGTATTTAAAAATGCGTCCGCAACCCGCCGCGCCATAGACCGTTCCCGTCCCCCCGTCAATGAAGAGTTTCGGCGAAAATTCGCCGAGAGGGTCAACCCGTCCCTTCGCCTCAAGCGATTTTGAGGCCGGGGAATAAGAGAAAAACAGGCCGTTCCTGGACGCCAGGCCGTAAATGGTTTTACGCCGCTTGTCAATGACCAGCGATGCCGCGCCCTCCGGGAGCTCGGCCAGGATTTCTATTTTTCCCGAGGAATGGCAGGGGTCAACGATGCTGTGAAACATCTGATCCTCAACCGGCAGATCAAAAATTTCACGCACCCCTTTTCCCGAAGTATCCAGTTCCTTCAGCAATGCTTCACAGGGTGAATAGCTGAATAAAACCCCCTTGCCGCCGCCTTCCGCCGTTCCGTAAATCCGCTCGTCGGCAACCAGGCCGGTAATCCGCATGTTTTCGCCAACAACCCCGATGTCAACCGCCACATCGGCGTCCGGACTGGGGTCGTAGAAGAACATGTGCGCCCTTTTGCCCGAGGTGCCGCCGTATATTTTGCCGCTTTGGCCGCGGACCAGCGCGGTAATGGCGCATTCGCCGGCCGGAATCGGCTTTGTAAACGATGAGGGGCCCAGCCGCCTGACCTGAACGTGTCCTTCGCTGACGAACGCGCTTTTCTCGTATCCGGCGCGGAGTTGCAGGAATTTTTTAATGCCCTCGCCTTTAAAACGGGGGTCAGTGTAAGGCGAAATGGGCCAGGTTTTGTCCTTTAAATTCGGCGGCAGGCCCGAACAGCATTGCCCAGCCGTTCTTCCGTCCGGGCGGCAAGACTGGTTTCCCGCCCCGTCTTTTTCAGGTTGTCGCGCAGGAGTAAAAATTTCTTTTGTCATTGCTTTCATCCCCAATGGCGCATGATTTTTCCGGTAAATTTTTTCCCGGCGGCGCCGGCATATTTGAACAGCTTGGTCGGGCGATTGCCGACTTCGGCGAAATAAAGGTTCCCGTTAAAGTCCGCCGCGGAGCGGGAAATGTGGTCCGCCGGTTTGCCGTCGCAGGCGATTTCGCCGATAATTTCGCGCCGGCCGTTATCCGGATTGAAGACGATCAGGTGCGGCGTGGGTTTTCCCCGGGCGGAGGGGATGTTGGCCGTAAAATAAAGATTGCCGTCGGACCCGAATACGAGGCCGCCGGCGTGGCTGTTGATGATGTGGAACCACTCGCCGTTTTCCTCCCCGCAGGCCTTGCCGAAGTCAACCAGCTTATTTTGCTTGAAATGATAGGAAAACAGGCGTTCGCCGAAGGTCCAGGTCAGGCCGTACACGGATTCGCCGTCCGGAGAAGGCGCCGCGTCGTAGGGAACGTTGTGAAATCCGTTGCGGAAGGGGGCGTGCGGGATTTGAACGCCCGTTTCCTCCAGTTCTTCCCGGTCGCCGTCGCAACGGATGATGTTGCCGTAATCATCGGCGGTGTAGGCGTTTTCCCCGCGGTCAAGGAAAATGCATTGCGGGTTTATGCTTCCGATCCGGCCCAGGTCGTTCAAACGCCGCGTGTCAATGTGATAAGTGAAAAAATGGTTGCGCGGGTATGAAATGCCGTAGAGCATGCGGCGTTTATTGCTGATGGCCATGCAGCGCGTGCCTTCGTTGGGCATGAGCCAGTCCGTGAACAGAAGTTTTTTCGCATGCGGATCATAGACCGCCAGTCCGGAAGCGCGAAAATGTTTCACCGGATGGGTCCAGCAGTTCCACGGCCGCCACATCCCGTCGCCCAACGGGGCGCCGGTGCAATGGGTGGCGGCGTATAAGACGCCTTCCTCGTCGGAAACCAGCGAGTAATGAATTTTCGCCTGGGCGGCTTCGCCGAGTTCGGGCGGGACGCCGAGGGCGTCCGCCATTTCCAGAAGATAGTCAACTTTTTGTTTTTGCGGGTCATAGGAGGCGATAAACGCGCTTAATCCCCCTGTCATTTCGCCGCAAACGCCAATATAAAGCATGCCGTCCGTGCCTGTGATCAGAGACCAGCAGGTGTCATGCTCTGGCAGCCGGTCAAATATTATGGTTTCAAATTTCATGTTTTAAACTTCATCAGGCAAACATGTCTAAACCTGTTCTATACTTGTTTGAACACATTTATAAAACATTTTTTTCAGTATGTCAACAAATATTTTTAATTTTTTGTAATGCCTCAGTTATGTGGGTGGATGGCAATTCAATTGGCCAGTCTTCGTAGGGGCCGCGCTTGTCGTGCGCCCGTCTTTATTGAAGAGGACTTCGCAAGCGAAGCCCCTACGGTTTCTCTCTCCCCCTCATAAATGAGGGATTACAATTTTTTTTAAAGCCTCAATTATGCGAATGCAAATAACTGGAGGCATAGGAATTTCAATCTTGCCACAAGAGGCACAAAGGGGCGGATTTCTCTGGATAACAAAACCCGGGCGTGTTATCCTGCATTGGAAAGAAGGAAGAGGCCGACAATCACCAAAGGGAGGTCATTTATGCGCGTGCATTTGTTTTTTTTGCTGTTCTTGTCCGCTTGCGTCTTGCGTTCGCCGGCCGCCGATCTCATCGTAAGCCCGATTTTCAAGGCGGCTGAAGAGGGCGATATTGAGCTTGCCAAAATGCTTCTGGAAAAAAATCCCGGTCTGGTCAAGGCCAAAGGAAGCGCCGGTTACACGGCGTTGCACTGGGCGGCGGGGGCTGGACAGAAGCAGGCGGTTGAATTATTGCTGGCCCGCGGCGCCGAGGTGAATGCGCGCGACGCCGCCGGCGCCGCGCCCCTCCATCTGGCGGCCTTTCAGGGCCATTTGAAGGTCGCGGAAATTCTTATTGACAAAAACGCGGATGTGAACGCAAAAAACATCCGGCTCCGGACGCCGCTGCATAATGCCGCCGGCCGAAACTTTGAAAAAATTGCGGCCCGCCTTTTGCGGGCGAAAGCCGATGCGAACGCGCGCGACAATATGGGCATGACCCCGCTGCACACGGCCGCCATGTACGGCAGTTTGCCCGTGATTGAACAGCTCTCCGCCTCCGGCGCTCTTCTCAACGAACCTGACAGCCGCGGCGATACCGCGCTCCACCTTGCCGTTCAATACGGACATTATGACGCGGCGGACCTGCTCGCGCGCAAAGCGGCGGATCTGAATGCGAAAAACAAGCTCGGTTTCACCGCCCTGCACCTGGCCGCCATGCAGGGGCAGGATAATACCGTCGCCATGCTTCTCGCAAAAGGCGCCGCTCCTTCCCTGACCGATAATTACGGACAGACGGCTTTGCAATGGGCCGAGTTGAAAGGGCATCAGAAAGCGGCGGAACTGATAAGGAAAAAAAACGGGCCGGTTCGGGAAAACGAAAGACAATAAAACAACATACGGGAAATGCCGGTGCAATTCAAGGATTATTACGGAACGCTCGGCGTTGCGCGGGGCGCGTCTCAGGATGAAATCCGCAAAGCCTATCGCAAACTGGCGCGCAAATTCCATCCGGACGTGAACAAGGACCCGGGCGCGGAAAATCGCTTCAAGGAAATTGCCGAGGCCTACGAGGTGCTCGGCGACCCGCAGAAGCGCGGTAAATACGACGAATTCGGCGCAAATTACCGAGCGGGCGATGAGTTCCGCCCGCCGCCCGGCTGGGAAGAGGCGCAATATCGGTTTTACGGGGAACCTTCCGGCGCCGGGTTCACGGCGGAAGATTTCGGCGGTTTCAGCGATTTTTTTGAGACCCTTTTCGGCGGACGCGGCGGTGGGGGGCGGCCATTTCATCAAACGCGCGGTCAGGATCACGAGGCCGGGCTGTCCATCAGCCTGGAAGAAGCGTATCATGGCGTTAAAAAAAACATCGGATTGCAGACGGTCGGCCTGGATGACCGCGGCCGCCCTCTGCGGCAAACAAGGAATTACAAGGTGCAGATACCGCCGGGCGCCGTTGACGGCATGAAAATCAGGCTGGCCGGCCAGGGCGGGGCCGGACGCGGGGCAGGCCCGGCCGGCGATTTGTATCTGCGTATTTCCATCATGCCCCATCCGGTCTTTAAATGGACCGGAAAAAACCTTGAAATTACCGTGCCGCTTGCTCCATGGGAAGCCGCGCTCGGGGCCAGGATCAAAGTGCCGACCATGGAAGGCCCGGCTGCTTTGGCCATCGCGGCCGGGACACAGTCGGGCCAGCGTTTCCGTTTGCGCGGCAAAGGTCTCCCGGGGCGTCATCCGGGCGACCTTTTTGTTGCCGTCCGGATTGTCGTGCCGGATTCGCTCTCGGCAAATGAGCGCAAACTGTTTGAGGAGCTGGCCAAAACTTCGCCTTTCAGGCCGCGGGAAATGAATCGCTTTTCAAACGACCGGGAAGCATGAAGCCGTCTTTTGTCATCTTGGGGGCGCGGGGGAGCATGCCGGTTTCGGGCGGGAAATTCACAAAATACGGCGGCCGGACCACCTCTTTCTGCCTGAAGACGGAGGAGGGCATGTTGATTATTGACGCCGGCACCGGCATTGAACTGGTTGCTGAAACCGCGGATGAAAAGCTGCGGCCGGCGGCCGTCCTGTTCACCCACTTTCATCTTGACCATGTAATGGCCCTGCCGTTCCTGAAACGGCTTTCCCGCCGCCAATCTTCGTTGCAGCTGATCGCTGATTCTTCCGGCGGCAAGAACTGGCGCGCGGCGCTGGCCAACCTTTTTGCGCCGCCTTACTGGCCGGCGCCGCTGGCTGAAATGGGGGCGCGTCTTGAATTCAGCGATTTACCCGCCGGAAAAAACGCTTTTGATTTGCACGGCGTTCAGGTTGCCTGGTGCCCGCTTGCGCATCCGCAAAATTGTCTCGCCTTCCGGTTTAAAACCGGAAAGAAGTCGGTTGCCATTGTTACCGATCATGAAAGCGGCTCCCCGGACATTGACGGGGCTTTATTGCGATTATGCCGGGGGGTTGATTATCTTATTTATGACGCGCAATGGACTCCGGAGGAGCTTGCAAAGCGCCGCGGCTGGGGGCATAGCAGTTGGAAGGACGGAGCGGATTTTGCCCGGCGCGCCGGCGCGGGCGAACTTATCCTGACCCATCACGATTACAAAAGAAGCGACGATGAAATTGACGCCATCGTGCAAGAAGCCCGCCGTTGTTTCCCGGAAACAAAAGCGGCCCGCGAAAACATGCCGGTTTTCTGAGCGCGCCGGTCAGGTAACCTGTTCCACGACAATGTTCGGATCAACTTCCTCCCTGAGGAGGCGTTCAATGCCCTGCTTGATGGTCATGGTGGCGTGCGGGCAGCAACCGCAGGCGCCGGTCAGGCGCACTTGAACTTTACTGCCGTTAATGGCCGCTATTTCCAGATCGCCTCCGTCGGCCTGAAGCATTGCGCGTGCCTGTTCCAGTTTTTCCCTGATTTTCTGTTCCATTTGTTGTCTCATCCTTTATGATGTTCCGTTATGACACTGCCAGGCCATTCTATGCCGCCGCGTTGAAAATACAATGCTTATCTTTCCCCGCCCGCCGAATTTTCCGCAGGATTATTTCAGTAAAAAAACAACCGTTTTATAACCTTTCATCCTGTGTCCTCGCTTTCATTGGCCGGTTTGCTCCGCGATGGCGGCGGTAATCGCCGCGCCGATGCCGGAACCGTCTTTTGCCAGCTCCAGTCTTATGCCGCGGGCTTTGGCGCCGAAAATATCGTCAAAGACGCCGCAGATGTTTTCCCTGTAACGGGGGTAAAGCTCAAAAAGGGATCCGTCTATTCCGACCAGATGTTCCCGGAGAAGCTGCGGGTCCATCCAGGTGATGACCGCGGCAATCGCCGCGCCCGCAAGCCTTGCCGAGCGGCGCGCCGTCAGGCCGCAGATGTTTTGCAAAGTTTTACGCTCATCCGGGCCGATGTGTTCCAGCCCGGACTCTGCCAGCGCGCGGAAATCATTCCCGGCAATGCGGGACATGTCTTCCGTTTTCAATTCGTGGCCGCCGCGGAAAAATTCGCTCACGCCCCGCAATCCCATATCCGCGAGCATTTTGCTCGCCAGCGCGCCAAGATACATGCCCGAAACCATCTTTTCCAGAAACTGGAATCCGGGATTACGGGAACATTTGTCCAGTTCAACGTCGTAAGGGGTTTGCGCAAGCCCGGCAAAATTGCCCCATTCAATGTTTATTATCATTTCGCCGTCCCGGCCCGGATTTTTATTCCTGGCAATATTGCTGATTTTTTCGGGATAACAGGCGTTCGTGCCGGTGCCCAGAATGACGCCGGCATCGCACGAACGGTCCGCATAACTTTTGGAGACGAGCGTTCCGATCGTGTCGTTTACCAGGGCCGTAATTCTTATGAACCGCAGGCCCTTGCGCGCCAGCGCCTCTTCAAGAAGTTTTACCACGTCTTGGCCGACAACCCCCGAAGCGCTGAAGCCCTTGGTCCAGATGATAAGCCGTCCGGCGGCGATGGCGGTCTGTTCCGTGGGAAAGGAAAAAGTGAACGCCAGCGCCGGGCGGTCGTCCGGGCCGATGGAGTTTTGGCGCAGAAAATCTGCCAGACACTGTGCCATGAAATCAAAAAGCGCGGCGCCCGGCCCGTTCATCAGATGTTTGGCAACGCCGAACCTGGACATGGCCGTAACGTTCGCTCCGCCCCGCCCGTCAAGTTCAACGCAGAGAATCCGCAGGTTTGTTCCCCCGAGGTCCATGGCCAGATAACGCCCTTTTTCGGCGCCGGAAGGCCTTTTGACGAACGATGGCAGCATCTTGAGCGG
>JAQUQV010000081.1 GCA_028715905.1 Kiritimatiellia bacterium | reverse complement strand
ATGCGCGTGGAAATGCGTTCCATGCTCATGCACCTCCACAAGCGCCTCAATACCACCATGATTTACGTGACCCACGACCAGGTTGAAGCCATGACGCTCGGCGACCGCATCGTCGTCATGAAAGACGGCCTCGCCCTGCAGGCGGCCGAACCGCTGGTTGTCTACCGCTATCCGGCCGACACTTTCGTCGCCCGCTTTATCGGCACCCCCCCCATGAATCTGTTCCCGGGCAAACTTATCCTGGCAAATTCCGGCTTTGTTTTTGACGGCGAAAACTTTCAACTGCGCCTGCCGGGCGAAATGCTCAAAAACATAAAAAACCATGCAAACAAAAACGTTTTCTTCGGCATCCGCCCCGAGGCCCTTCTCCTAAAAGACGGTTCCCAAAGCCAGCCGGAGACTTCCATCCGCGGCAATGTTGACGTAACTGAAAAACTGGGCAATGAAGTGATCGTGCACATTGTTTCCGGAAAGCATCATTTCCAAATGCGGATGGATTCCGGCCTTTTCGGCAAACTTACGACGCAAACCGAAGTCTGCCCGAAAATGGATCAGGCCCATATTTTTGACGGCGAAACGGGGTTAAACCTGACAATCCCGGAATCAGCCGGCGCAACCCCCCATGCCTCCGAAATAATACCGCTTGATCCGAACGCCGAGGAGCAGTCGGCATGAACCCGCGCAAATCCATTGTGGCCGTCCTGAAAACCTCGCCGGCCACAATCCTGCGGGATTACCACCGCCTGATGAATCTGGCCGGTTATCAGGCGGTTCTGCCGAAAACCGCCGCCACAGCCCTGAAAATAAACATCAGCTGGCATTTCTTTTTCCCCGGCAGTTCCACCACCCCCTGGCAGTTGGATGGCGTCATCCGCGCCTTGAAACGCGACGGCTATGACCCCGCGAAAATCCATGCCTGCCATAACCGCACCGTGGTCATTGACGCCCGGCTCGGTGAACGCAAAAACAAGCAGATCAACGTCGTCCAGGCCCACAACCTTGCCAATACACATCTATACGACGAAGGCATTGAATGGATTAACGTAAGAGACGCCGTCGGCGTCCTGGCCGACAAGTTTCTTGTCCTGAACAGGGTTTATCCCGACGGGTTCCATATCCCGAAATCGTTCATCGGCGAAAACATCATTCACCTGCCAACCGTCAAAACCCATGTCTTCACAACGACCACCGGCGCCATGAAAAACGCCTTCGGCGGACTGCTGAATGAAAAACGCCACTGGACCCATCCCGTGATTCACGAAACACTGGTTGACCTGCTCATGATCCAGCAAAAAATACACAGCGGTATTTTCGCGGTCATGGACGGCGCCTTCGCCGGCGACGGCCCCGGTCCAAGGTGCATGACGCCCCTCTCAAAAAACATTATCCTGGCCTCCGCCGACCAGGTTGCCATTGACGCCGTGGCCGCCAAGCTGATGGGTTTTGATCCCCTGCGCGACATCAAGTTCATTCGCCTCGCGCATGAAAAAGGGCTGGGCTGCGGCAATCCGGCCGATATTGAAATCCGGGGCGACCTTGAGGCGGCCCGGGAGAACTGGCATTTCTCCGGCCCGTTCAGAAAAATGACTTTTGCCAGCAGAATGCAGCATAAAATTTACTGGGGGCCTTTGAAAAAGCCGTTGGAATGGTCGCTGAAGACTTTTCTGGCCCCCTGGTCTTACATTGCCAGCGTCCTTTACCACGATTTTTACTGGTATCCCTCCCACCGCAAACTCCTGCAAACAGCGCTGCAAAGCGACTGGGGCAAACTGTTTCACAACTGGGACCAGTTGGCCCTGCCGCCGGATGATTTGGCCGCCGAAGGCTGGAAAGATGTCGGCTTGAAAACCGATGAAATCCGGCCGGAATACGAGCCGGAAAGCAAACGGCATTTCCTCCAGGCAATGAAAATCCTCGGCCAATGCATCAGGGAAGCGCCGGAATTTTCAACCCGCCGGCGGAAAAATCCGCATTAAAACCGGTCCGGCGCAATGAACACGACCGCGCCATAGCCGACCACCCACTGTCCCCGGCTTTCGGGATGGGCGTCGCCGCTGTTCTCGTATTTTAATGCCGTGCCTTTTGCGCATCCCTGCGCGGCCGCGAACCGGATGGCAACCGTAACCGGCGCCAGGCCGCAGAATATCTGGCGGTCGTATGCCCAGTTTTCCTGCAGTTTTCCAATGTCCATATTTTCAACCATTTTCAGGGTCGCCCGGTCCGTGCGCGATACCAGATCATAATCGGGATCATGCAGCATGTCGGAGCTTGCGATTACCAGGATTTTTCTGGTCCGGGCCAACTCGGAAAGACCGGCGGCCAACTCGCCGATCGTATCCCCGCTCTGATCGCCGATCAAAACCACAACCAGTTTCGCTTTCGGAAGCGCAACCTGAACAAACGGAATCTGGTTTTCGGCCGAATGCTCGCCGCAATGGGGGGAATAATCAAGCCTGACCGCGGGGCGGTTGTTGGACAGGATTTTCGCCGCTTCGGAATCAAGCGCCGTCTCGCCGAGCGGAGTGGCAAACGCGTCGCCGTCCATCAGGGCCGCGCCGGGAAAACCGCCCCGGTGGCTGAGGCCGAGGATAACAACCGTTTCCGGCTCCTTCCCCTGCTCCGCCTGCTGTTTGAGCGCCTTGAAAACATAACCGGCAACGGTGCCCGAATAAATATAGCCGGCGTGCGGCGCGATTGCCGCAATTATTCGGCCCGGACCGGGTTCCGCTTCAGCCCTGTCAATGAAACCCGCAACCATTCTCCGGAGTTCGGTTTTCCCGGCCGGAAACCAGCGGCCGGCGCCGCAGGCTTCGCGCACTATTCTGCGATTATTTTCCTTCATTTTTTGTTCCTCCGCGGAAGCAAGCGGTAAAACGGCGCAAACAACCGCGACGGCCGCCGTTTTACAGGCCAATGCCATATTGATTTTCATGGCTTGTAAAATACCGCTTTTTCAAAAACAAATCAATATAATATCGTCTTTTTACGGTTCCATGCTAATATACTTGCATGAATTTTGCGGAAGCGGAAAAGAAAATAAAACATCTGCGCTCAGTTATTGAACGGCACAACCGGCTGTATTACGTTTTTGCCCGCCCCGAAATCAGCGACCGCGAATACGACCGGCTTTACGCGGAACTTGAGGCGCTGGAAAAACTTTCCCCGGCCCTGATCACCCCCGATTCGCCCACCCAGCGGGTCGGCGGCGAGCCGCTGCGGGAATTCCGCCAGGTCCGGCATTCATTCCCCATGATGAGCCTCGCCAACACCTACAGCCGCGACGAACTTGTCCGTTTCCACGAGCGCATCCAGCGGCTGCTTTCCGGAGAAAAATTCAGTTACGTGCTTGAACCGAAAATTGACGGCGCGGCCATTGCGCTGCGCTATGAAAAAGGCCTTCTTCAGCTGGGAAGCACGCGCGGCGACGGCATAACCGGCGACGACATCACCGCCAACCTGCGCGCCATCCCCTCAATTCCCCTGCGGCTGGCCGGGGACAGGACGCCCGAAATCATTGAGTTCCGCGGCGAGGTTTTCATGCCCCGCCGCGATTTTCTCGCCTTGAACCGCGCGCGCGAAGAGGAGGGCCTGGAACCTTTCGCCAACCCGCGCAACGCCGCGGCCGGCTCCCTGAAACTGCTGGACGCGCGCGAGGCGGGCCGGCGTCCGCTGGACGCCGTCTTTTACGGCGCCGGCGAAATCGCCGGAATTAATCTCGCCACACACGAGGAAATGCTCGCCGCGCTCAAATTATTCGGACTTAAAACGCCGCCAAAATACTGGAAATGCCTGTCCCTGGAGGAGGTTTTCCGCGCCCTGGACGAACTGAAAGCGATGCGCCCGGATTTCCCGTTTGAAACGGACGGCGGCGTTTTGAAAGTGAACGAGCGCGGTCTTTACGCGGCGCTCGGCGCCACCGCAAAAAGCCCGCGCTGGGCTGCGGCTTTCAAATACGAGCCGGAACGCGCGGAAACAACTTTGAAATCCATCACCGTCCAGGTCGGACGGACCGGAGTGTTGACCCCGGTGGCCGAGTTGGAACCGGTTTTCCTTTCCGGCTCCACCATCAACCGCGCCACCCTGCACAATGCCGGGGAAATCCAGCGCAAGGATGTCCGTATCGGCGACCGGGTTTTTATTGAAAAAGCCGGGGAAGTGATTCCCGAAGTGGTAAGCGTCAATATCGCCGCGCGCCGGGGCCATGAAAAAACTTTCAAAATGCCCGAAAGCTGTCCGGTCTGCGGCGGCGAAATAACCCGCCGCCCCGGAGAAGTCGCCCATCGCTGCGAGAATCTGCAGTGTCCCGCCCAATTGAAAAGATGGCTGCGCCACTTTGCGGCGCGCGGCGCCATGGATATTGAAGGATTGGGCGAAGCGCTGGTTGACCAACTGGTTGACCGCGGAATGGCGCGCAATCCGGCTGACTTGTATTTCCTGAAAAAAGAGCAGATCGCCGGGCTGGAGCGCATGGCCGAAAAATCCGCCGCCAATCTTATGACCGCCATAGAAGACAGCAAAAAACGCGATTTATGGCGGCTCATTTTCGCGCTCGGCATCCGCCAGGTCGGCGCAAAAATGGCCCAGACCCTGGAGACGCATTTTACCGGTTTGGACGAAATCATGGCGGCGGACCGGGAAACGCTGGAAAAAATTCCGGATCTGGGTCCGGTGGCGGCGGACGCCATCGCCGCGTTTTTTAAAATGGAACGGAATATCAGCCTGATTACCCGCCTCAAGGAGGCCGGCGTGCGCTGGAAAGCCGGTTCAAAAACAAAAAGCGGCCCGCTCGCCGGAAAAACATTCGTGCTGACCGGCGCGCTCGCCGGATATTCCCGCCCGGAGGCGGAAGAGCTGATCCGGCGGCGCGGCGGACGCGCCGCTTCCGCCGTTTCAAAAAAGACCTCTTTTGTGGTGGCCGGAAACGAGCCGGGCTCAAAACTTGCCCAGGCGCAAAAACTCGGCATCCCCGTCCTCAGCGAAGAGGAATTCAGAAAAATGCTGGATGAATGAAAAAATTTATCGCGAACAAACGCCGGCCTCGTCAAGGCCGCCGATCCCGGCGGAGATCGTCTTTAGCCGGATCAGTTTTATGAATGACTTTGATCTAAGGCGGCAGCGCCGCCATCCAAAACTTTCCCGGCCGGCGATCCGCCGGTCTTATTTAAACTTCTACGCAAAAGCGTATCATGTTTAAACACAAAAGAGATATTTATCTTTCATATTTCGCCTGGAAAATCAAGGTTTGATTTTTCAAGAAAAAAGATCGGATTTTTCAAGGCGACCTCCCCTTCCCTGCATTATGCTGTTGATCAGAAAGGCAAGGTGCGCTGAAAATGAGCATAAAACCGCAAATCATGGCGGATGAGTTGCGTGGGTTTGCCCAAAAACATGGCATTGATAAGATCGGCTGGTTTAAGCGCGCGGATTTTCCGCTGTATCTGCAGGCGATTGAATCCAGAGAAGAATACGGCCGGATCAAATATCGTTCTCTGGAAAAATTCCGGTCAGCCGCGGTTATTCCGGAACAGTTCCGCGCCGTCGTGGTCATGGCGGTTAACTACAAAATGGAATCTGATTATTCCGGAAAAGGCTTGAAGGCGGCAAATTATTGCCGGTCCTGCTGGCAGACTTTGATTCCAAAAAAGGAAGCGCTTATCGGCTTTCTCCATGGCAAAGCGCTAAAGGCAGAAGCCTTGGATTTGCCGGCCAGAGCGGCGGCCTGCATGGCGGGGCTGGGTTTTATCGGCAAAAACACCATGTTTTACGCCGACGGCATCGGCTCTTATGTGGGAATCATGGCCATTGGGATTGATGCGGATTTGGAAAAATCAAACACGGGAACGGAAAGGATATGCCATCGGGCGTGCACGAATTGTTCAAAATGCATTGATGCCTGTCCGACCCGCGCCATAGACGCCAAAGGATATGCCATCAATCCGTTGAAATGCATTTCCATGCTGAACCGGCATGCTGATGAGCCGGAAATAAAATTGCCGGATTTGCCGGAAACATTGGATAAATGGCTGTTGGGATGTGAAAAATGCCAGGAGGTCTGCCCGCTGAACCGGCGCGCGCGGCATAAAAACAAGGATGGGGTGATCACGCCGGAATTGAATGTCTTTGGAATGACAATTCCCAATACGGCGGAAATTCCAGAACAACTTGTACGCAAGAAAATGTCATCAATGCAATCGCCCGGATATCGCAAGTATGTCGCGAAGCTATTGGAGGATAAAAATGCAAAGGGACAAGAAAAAATATGATGTGATTGTCTGCGGCGGCGGCCCGGCGGGCGTAATCGCCGCCGTTGCGGCGGCGCGCAATGACGCCGATACCCTGTTGATTGAGCGCCAGGGATGTCTGGGCGGTATTGCCAGTTCAGGATTGTTGTCAGTCTGGGGGCCGTTTGACGATGGCTCGCGGCTTTTGGACTGGAAACGTCACCCTCTGCTGGCCAAAGGCCTGCCCCTGCCCCCGGAAATGCAGGATTTCAAACGCATCATCAAGGGCATCCCGGAGGAAATACTGAACCGGCTGAAAACCATGAACATGGCGTTTGATTTGGGCTGGGGATTTATTCCCATCAACCCAGAGGCCGTGAAATTCGTCAGCGAGCAAATGGTTTTGGAAGCCGGCGGACGCATTTTATACGAAACAATGATCGTAGATGCGGCCATGCGCAAAGGACACATTGAAGCCTTGCGCATTGCCGGAAAAAGCGGGATAAGGGAAGCCAGGGCGGAGATTTATGTGGACGCCACCGGCGACGGCGATTTGGCCGCGCTGGCCGGCGCTGATTTTCAAAAAGGAAGAGCGCGCGACGGCAAAATGATGGGCGTGACGCTGGTGTTCCGCCTTGGCGGGGTAAAACTGCCGGGCATGTTCCTGCTGGACCGCGAAGAAATCAGAAAATGCAACGCTTTGTTCGCCGAAGCATGGAAAAACGGAGAAGTCTCGGCCCTGCATGGCGTCGGGTGTATAAACATAATACCGGGCATGAAAGGCGTGGTGGCGGTCAACAGCCAGCACACTTACGATATTGACGGCACGCGCGACGAGGATTTAACGCAAGCTTTTATCAACGGCCGCAAGGACGTGCAGGAAATGATCCGTCTTTTCCGCCAGCATCTGCGCGGTTTTGAAAAATGCTTTCTGGTTGATACCGCGCCCATGATGGGAGTCAGAGATACCCGCCGGATCATCGGCGAATACATCCTGACCGGCAAGGACGTGGTTTCGGCGGCGCAGTTCGCGGACAGCATCGGCCGGAACGCATATAATCTGGATATTCACCTGCCGGACAACGCCATGACCGTGGAGGAAGGCCTTCTTAAGCCGGGCGCCAGTTACCAGATCCCTTATCGCTGTCTGGTGCCGAAAAAGATTTCCAACCTCCTGCTGTCCGGCCGGTGCATTTCGGCCACACATGAAGGCGAATCATCGGCGCGGATCATGCCCTGCTGTATGGTAACCGGCCAGGCGGCCGGCACGGCCGCGGC
>JAQUQV010000080.1 GCA_028715905.1 Kiritimatiellia bacterium | reverse complement strand
TTTCGTTTCCTGTATTTTCATTTTTTTCTCCTACGGCGACAAGCGCCGTCAACGCGCGGACATTGCCTATTCTTTTCTTTTTTTATCAGAATCACCGCCGAAAGCAACATTTTTTATCTTCTATTTTGTAACCCCTCAGTTATGTGGGTGGATGGCAATTCAATTGGCCAGTCTTCGTAGGGGCCGCGCTTGTCGCGCGCCCGTCTTTATTGAAGAGGACTTCGCAAGCGAAGCCCCTACGGTTTCTCTCTCCCCCTCATAAATGAGGGATTACTCTATTTTTCAAACCGATCCGGATGTAAAATCAACTTTAAGGCATTGTCTTGAAATGAAGCGCATGCTTCCGGGCAAGGTTGGCCGGTCCAAACGCCCGGCCTCAGGCGCGGCTGATTATCCGCCGGCAAAGGCGTGCGCCGCGCCGGTTTAACGGACATTTTGCGCACTGCGGCGCCGTCGGACGGCAGATTGTCTGCCCCAGCGCCACCAGCAAATGGTTCAGGTTCCGCCAGTATCTTGCGGGTACAGCGCTTTTCAAGGCATTTTCCGTCGCCAGCGGGTCTTTTGTGCGGACCAGTCCCAGCCGGTTGCTGATGCGGTGGACATGGACATCCACGCAGATTTCATTTCTTCCGAAGGCCCGCGCCGCCACGAGGTTGGCGATTTTCCGGCCCACGCCCGGCAGAAGCATCAATTCGGCGGCCGTGTCCGGAATCCGGCCGCCGAACAGGCGGTTGAGGGTTTCCGGCAATGCCTTCAATTGCCGCGCTTTCACCCTGTAAAAACCGACCGGATAAATCAATTTTGCGATTCGTGCCGCGGACATGCGTTGAAGGTCGGCGGGGACCCGCGCGGCGCGGGAAAGATTCAGGCAGGCCGCCGCGGTGGTCTGGTCCAGCGTCCTTGAGCTTAAAATGGCCGCGACCAGCGTTTGGAACGGCGTGTTCCCGCACCGCCGGCTTAATCCGGTTACGGGCGCGCGGCTTTTTTTATAGTGCCGGCGCAAAACGGAGATGATTTTTTTTATATCCGTACTTCGGGTCATAAACTGCCGGGAACAGGTTTCCCTTCCCCCTCCCCCGCCCTCATATGAAAACAGCAATTATCAACTTGTAAAACAAAAAAAACGCAATTACTATGGTTTTGTCATTTTTCAGGATAAGCGCAATTCTTTTTTATGATCGCCGCAAGGAAGAAAAGGAGAAAAAGGGCATGAAAGTCATCAATGTTGCTATCATCGGGCAGGGCCGCAGCGGGCGCTACATTCACGGGCAATATCTGAAAACCGATCCCGCGCATTACCGGATCGCGGCGGTGGCGGACCCCATCCCTGAGCGCCGCGCCATGGCGGCCGGGGAATATCGCTGCGCCGTCTACAAGGATTACCGGGAAATTTTCGGGCAACAACACATTGACTTGATTGTTAACGCCTCGCCCAGCCATCAGCACGTTCCCATAACCCTGGAAAGCCTGAAGGCGGGTTTCCATGTGCTTTGCGAGAAACCTCTCGCTTCCAGGGTCAAGGACGCGGATCGCCTGATTGCCGCTTCAAAAAAGCACGGCCGGGTGCTCGCGATTTTTCAACAGGCCCGTTTCGCGCCTTACTTTCTCAAGGTGCGCGAGGTGATCAACTCCGGCGTGCTCGGCCGCATTGTGCAGATTTCCGTTAAGTTCAACGGCTTCAGCCGGAGATGGGACTGGCAGACCCTGCAGAATTGCAACGGCGGCTCGCTCTTGAACACCGGTCCGCATCCCCTGGACCAGGCGCTGACGCTGTTCGGCGAAGGCAAGCCCGATGTGCGTTGTTTCATGGACCGCGCCAACACTTACGGCAACGCCGAAGACCACGTCAAGCTGATCCTGAGCGGGGAGGGGCACCCCCTGATTGACATTGAAATTTCCTGTTGTTGCGCTTATCCTGAGACGACTTACAATGTCTACGGCGCCTGCGGCGGCATGAAGGCGACCCAGAGCAATGCCGAATGGAAGTTTTTCAAGCTTAATGAGGCCCCCCGGCGGAAATTAATCAAAGCGCCGCTCCGCACCCCGGATGGCTCGCCGGCCTATTGCGGAGAAAATCTTTCCTGGCGCGGGGGAAAATGGCCGGCCGAAGAAAAGGCGGGCAAAACCGCTGGTAAAACCGGGTATGTCCCTTCGTCCCCCGGGGCCGATATGTCCGCCGCCTTTTATGCCATGCTCTATAAAAGTCTTACCGCGAACGCGCCGCTGGAAATCACTCCGGAACAGGTCCGCCGGCAGATCGCCGTGATTGAGGAATGCCGGCGTCAGAATCCCCGGATTTACGGCAAGGGCCGCGGCCGGTCCCAACATAAATAAAAATAACGGAACAAGAGAATGCGTTGTCTGAAATGCGGCCACTTGCACGACAAGGTGATTGACAGCCGCTCGGCCAAAGACGGAAACATCATCCGCCGCCGGCGGGTATGTCTGCAATGCGGCTATCGCTTTACAACTTATGAGGAAATCGTCAAGGCCGTTCTGAAGGTAATCAAGCGCGACGGCCGGCATGAGGACCTGGACCGGAATAAACTGGTCAACGGCATCATGCGCGCCTGCCAGAAACGCTCCATCAGCACGGAGCAGATTGAAAACCTGACCGATTCCATCCTGCATGAAATAGACAACGAATACGACCGCGAAGTGCCCAGCAGCATTATCGGGGAAAAAGTCATGGAACGGCTGGAAAAGCTTGACGAAGTCGCCTACGTCCGCTTTGCTTCCGTCTACCGGCGTTTCAAGGACGTCAATCAGTTTTTAACCGAAGTGAAAAGCATTATCAGCCACGAATGATCTGGAACGATACAATTTCATCAACCGATCCCGGCCTGGATACTTTAACCGAACATATTGCCGCCGAAGTGCGGTCGGTCGGCCCGGATTTCACGGACTGGATCGCGCCGCACGAGAGCGGCGCGCTCGCCCGCTCGGTGGCGGAATTCATGTTTCATGCGGACGCTTTTATCCCCCGCCCGCGGGAAGCGCGGCGCGCGGCCAACGGAGTTATGATTCCTTCCGATTACCTCCTGCTCATGACCTGCCGCGCGCTCTGGGCCATCGGCCGGGAGGAGGCCGCCCGGACCTTATTGCGGCTGAAAGGGCCGGAGCTGAATATAACCGAATCATACGGCGACGCGGTTTTCGGCGGCGATTTATTCCCCCGCCTGGGCCATGCGGTGCGCGCGCTGCGTCCTTCCCCGCCGTTCTGGAGCGCCGGCGGTCCCTGCTGGACACTGAACCTGCGGACGGTTTTTTCCTTTCCGGGCGCCGGGCTGGAGTTGACAATCTGGCGCGTATTGCACGCTCTGCTGGGACAGCTTTCCGGACTGTGGGATAGCGCCGGCGGCCGGGGAACATTGGGGCTTAAAAATACGCGCTTTATCGCCGTCAAGATTCTCGGGCACCCCGGCCAATCCCGACATGGCAGACGATTTGCCGCGGAAACGCTCCGTTATTGCCAGGAGAGCCTGCGGACGGCGGCGGAGAAGAAAGAATGGCATTTTACGCCGGCGGTCATGGATTTTGACGTCTGAAAAGTATATATTCGTAACGCGCGGCGGCATCCCCGCCGCGCCTAATATTGATGAAAACACCCTTTGAACCGATTGAAAATATAATCCGGGATGTGCGCCGGGGTAAAATGATCATCGTGGTGGACGACGAATCCCGCGAGAACGAGGGCGACCTGATTGTCGCGGCCGATAAAATAAGCGGCGCGGCCGTCAATTTCATGGCGCGGTTCGGCCGCGGCTTGATTTGCGTGGCCATGACGGAGCAACGTTTGGCGGAATTGCAGATAGCCCGGCCCCGTTTCCAGCGCGCGACCGACCTCTTTAAAACCGCCTTTATGGAATCCGTTGACGCGCGCGCCGGAATCACGACCGGCATCAGCGCGCACGACCGCGCCCGGACCGTACGGGCGCTGATGGCCGCCCGCGCGCGGCCGGAGGATTTTGTCAGCCCGGGGCATGTCTTCCCGCTTGAGGCCCGCGAGGGCGGCGTGCTGCGGCGGGCCGGGCATACCGAGGCGGCCGTGGACCTTGCCCGGCTGGCCGGGCTCAAACCCGCCGGGGTCATCTGCGAAATCATGCGCGACGACGGCCGCATGGCCAGGCTCAACGACCTGCGGAAATTCGCCGTCCGGCACGGATTGAAAATAACCTCGGTGTCCGACCTGATCGCCTTCCGGCGCCGGCGGGAAAAACTGGTCGTCC
Source organism: Kiritimatiellia bacterium (assembly GCA_028715905.1). Classification (NCBI taxonomy): domain Bacteria; kingdom Pseudomonadati; phylum Kiritimatiellota; class Kiritimatiellia; species Kiritimatiellia bacterium. Next base: position 3,325 of record JAQUQV010000080.1, on the reverse strand, counting down.
GTGTCCGTGAAGTCTCCCTGCCGACCGCCTTCGGGTTGTTCACCCTGAAATTGTACCGCTCCGTTCCGGACAACGAGCACCATATTGCCCTGATCATGGGTAATCCCGAAAAAACAAAGGCCGCCCTGGTCAGGGTGCACAGCGAATGTTTGACCGGCGACGTGTTTTCATCCCTGCGCTGTGACTGCGGCCTGCAGCTGGAGGCGGCGTTGAAAATGATCGCCGCCAATAAATCGGGCGTGCTGCTTTATATGCGCCAGGAAGGGCGCGGAATCGGTTTCGCGCAGAAAATTCACGCCTACGAACTGCAGGAGCGGGGTCTTGACACGGTGGAGGCCAATCAAAAACTCGGTTTTTCCGCCGACCTGCGCGATTACGGCATCGGGGCCCAGATCCTGGCCGACCTCGGCCTGAAAAAAATAAGGCTGATGACCAACAACCCGCGCAAGGTGATCGGCCTGGAAGGATATGGCATTGAAATTACAGAAAGAATAGCTATCATATCTCCATCCAATAAATATAACCGGCGGTATTTGCAGACAAAAAAACGGAAGATGGGGCACTGGTTGTAAACCCGCGCTCCGCCTTGAAAAGGAGTAAAAATAAAATGAACGCAAAGGAAATTTCCGGAATGCTGAACGCGCAGGGGTTGAAATTCGGAATAGTCGTCAGCCGGTTCAACGACCTCTTCACCGGCCAGCTGCTGCGCGGCGCGCTGGACTGCCTCCAACGGCACGGCGCGCGGGAGGACTCCGTCACGGTGGTCTGGACGCCGGGCGCCTTTGAAATTCCGCTCGCGGTCCAGCAGCTGGCGCTGGCCGGGAAACACGACGCGCTCATCGCCCTGGGGGTCGTGGTGCAGGGCGCCACGCCGCACGCCGGCCTGATCAATTCCCAGACGGCCCGCGCCCTGAGCCAGATATCGCTCAAGGAAAACATCCCCGTGATAGACGGCATCGTCGCCGCCGATAACCTGGAACAGGCCATTGAACGCGCCGGTTCCAAGGCCGGCAACCGCGGCTGGAGCGCCGCCCTGGCCGCGATTGAAATGGCCGCTCTGCTCAAAAGCATGAAGGCATAATTGACCTTATGTCCACCCGGCGTTCAGCAAGAGAATGGGCCGTCCAATTTCTGTTCCAGAACGATTTCAACCCCGGCGATATAGGGGAAGCTTTGCCGGAATTCTGGCAGGGTACGAACTCCGACCAGCGGTCGCGGCGTTTCGCGGAAGAACTTATCCGCGGCGTTCTCGCCAACCGGCCGCAGCTTGACGCGCTCATGCAGTCCTACGCCGAACACTGGGAAACAAAAAGAATGAATACGGTTGACCGGAACGTTATCCGCCTGGCACTCTACGAGATGCTTTTCCGGCCGGATATTCCCCCGGTGGTCTCCATCAACGAGGCGGTGGACATCGCCAAAAGCTACAGCTCTCTGGAATCAGGCAGGTTCGTCAACGGCATCCTGGACCGGGCCCTGCGCGACCTGCGGCGGCCGAGCCGGGAGGCGGTTGAATAAGCATTTGAAATCATTTAGCATGCAAAATCCGGCTTTTGAAGAACACGAGCGCTGGATGCGCCGCGCTCTTGAGTCGGCGCGCAAAGGCGAAGGACTGACCCGGCCCAACCCGCCGGTCGGCGCGCTCGTCGTTAAAAACAACCGGTTGATCGGAGCTGGATTCCATAAACGCGCCGGGGGCGGCCATGCTGAAATCATCGCCTTGAAAAAGGCCGGCGCGCGCGCCGGGAAATCGGATTTGTATGTTACCCTTGAGCCGTGTTGCACCCGCGGCAGAACGCCGCCCTGCGTCGGCGCCATTATCAAAAGCGGAATCAGCCGGGTTATCGCGGCCGTGCCGGACCCGAACCCGCGCCACCGCGGCCGCGGCCTTTCCGCCCTTAAAAAAGCCGGTTTGGAGGTTGTGTCGGGAATCTGCCGCCGGGAAGCGCAGGAACTGATTGCGCCGTTTAAAAAATGGATTTTATCAGACCGGCCGTATGTTTCCTTGAAAATGGCCTTGTCTTACGACGGCAAAATCGCCGATTACCGCGGGAAATCGCGCTGGCTCACAGGCAAAAAAGCGCGCCGGCTGGTCCAGAATATGCGGCGGCGCGCCGACGTTATCCTGGTCGGCGCCGGCACGGTACTGGCCGATAATCCGTCCCTTTTACCGAACCCGGCCTTTGGACGCCGGCCGTACCGCGTCATTCTTGACGCAAAAGGACGGGTGCCGCCGGCGGCGCGGGTTCTGAATGATGCCGCCGCGGAACGAACCATCATGGCAACCACGCGCCAGTGCCGGCCGCCCCGCCGGCGCGCCTGGGAACGGCGCGGCGCCCGGGTCTGGATTCTGCCCGCCTGCCGCGGACGGGTATCCATCCCGGCGTTGATGGGCAAAATCGGCCGGATGGGATTGCTCCATGTTTTGTGCGAGGGCGGCGCGGAAACCGCTTTTTCGCTCTCCGATTCCGGAATGGTTGATGAATATATTTTTTTTCTGGCCCCCTGTCTGCTCGGCGGCCAAAACGCTCCCTCCGCGCTCGGAGGCCGGGGACGGCGGCTCCCGGGATCCCTCCGATTGCGCTTTACGGAATGCCGGCAAATAGGCAATGATATGCTTATCCGCGCAAAGCCATTAAAAAATAAAACACAATACGTATCGTAATAATGGGAATTGAAATGTCGGCCAACTTTGTGCCTCTGCGCCTTTGCGCCTTTGCGCCTTTTCAGTTATGTTCACCGGTTTAATCCAACAGGTTGGGAAACTGGCCGCCAGGCGGAGCAGCGGCGGCGCCCTGCGTCTTGAAATCAGCGCGCAAAAATGGAACCCGCCGCTGGCCGGGGGCGAAAGCGTGGCGATCAACGGGGTCTGTCTCACCGTCGCCCGGACAACGGAACGGGGGTTTGCCTGCGACGTGCTCGCGGAAACGATTAAATGTTCAAACCTCGGCCGGAAATCAATCGGCGCCGCGCTTAACCTGGAACGGGCCGCGCGGCTCGGCGACCCGCTCGGCGGCCATCTGGTTGCCGGCCACGTTGAAGGACTTGGAACCCTGATCAAGCGCACAACCGACGGCAGAGACTGGACATTAAAGTTTTCCTGCGATAATGCGTTGCTTCGTCAGATGGTCGGCAAAGGTTCAATTTCCTGTGACGGCGTCAGCTTGACAATCGCCTCGCTGGAAAAGACTTCGTTTTCGGTTAATATCATTCCTTTCACCTGGACTGATACAAATCTTCACCAATTGCGAGAAAAAGATACGGTCAATCTGGAGACGGACTTAATCGGCAAATACGTATTCCGGCGGATGGAGCAGGAAGAAAG
>JAQUQV010000079.1:5752-8086 GCA_028715905.1 Kiritimatiellia bacterium | reverse complement strand
TGTATCCCCTGGAAGGAACGCTGCAGTTCCGCGACGTTACCGTGGATCCCGCGAGCGGGGCGGTCATTCTGCGGATTGTCTTTCCCAACCCCGACAAAACGCTTCTGCCGGGCATGTTCGTCCGGGCAAAGGTGAACGAAGGCGTCAACGAGCAGGCCCTTCTGGTCCCCCAGCAGGCCGTAACGCGCGACGCAAAGGGAAACGCCTATGTCATGAGCGTGGATACTGAAGGAAACGTCCGCCGGAAAATGCTCGCGCTGGACCGCGCCGTCGGCGACCGCTGGCTGGTTTCATCAGGCCTGGCGGCCGGGGAACGCGTGATTGTGGAAGGCCTGCATAAAGTGCGGCCCGGCACGCAGGTGAAAACCGTGCCCTTTGAGGCCGGACGGAAAGAGACAACGGAAACGGCGGAAGGCGCGGCAAAAAAGTAAGGGAGAGCGCGATGTTGTCCAAATTTTTTCTTGAGCGGCCGGTTTTTGCTTGGGTTATCGCCATTGCCATGATGCTGGCCGGCGCGCTCGCGATTTATAATCTGCCCATCTCCCAGTATCCGCCCATTGCCCCGCCGTCTATTTCAATTTCGTGCTATTATCCCGGCGCCTCGGCGGAAACGGTTGAAGACAGCGTGATCCAGATGATTGAGCAGAAAATGACCGGTCTTGACCGGATGCTCTATATGTATTCCACGGCCGATTCATCGGGCGGCGCCGAGACAACGCTCACCTTTTCGCCCGGCACCGATCCGGACATCGCCTGGTCCAAGGTACAGAACAAGCTCCAGCTTGCGCTCCCCTCGCTCCCGGAAACGGTCCAGCGCATGGGCGTAACCGTGAGCAAATCCACGCGCAACTACCTGATCATCGTCGGCCTCACGACCGAAGATGGAAGCATGGACATGGATGACCTCAACGACTACGCGGTCTCCAAGATTGAATCCATACTTGCCCGCGTGCCGGGCGTCGGCGAGGTAGAAGTCTTCGGCACCGGCTACTCCATGCGCATCTGGCTTGATCCGGACAAGCTCACCAAATACGGCCTGACTTCGGACGACGTTTCCGCGGCCATTCAGACCTACAATGTGGATGTTTCCGCCGGCCAGTTCGGCGGAGCCCCGGCGGCGCCGGGCCAGCGCCTGAACGCATCCATTCTCATCCAGTCCCTGCTCAAGACACCGGAAGAGTTTGCCGCCGTTCCCCTGCGCACGAATCCCGACGGCTCCATCGTGCGCGTCAGCGACGTGGCGCGAACCGAGCTCGGAACTGAAATTCCCGATATCCGGGCCACATACAACGGCCGGCCGATGGGCGCGCTCGCCATCCGGCAGGAGGCCGGCGCCAACGCCCTTGACACGGCCAACCGGATCAAGGCCAGGATGGAAGAGCTCGCGAAATTCTTTCCGCCCGGCATGAAGGTCGTTTATCCGTACGATACAACGCCTTTCGTGCGGGTGGCAATCAACGAGGTCATCAAGACATTGCTGGAGGCAATCGCGCTGGTGTTCATGGTCATGTACCTTTTCATGGGCAACATGCGGGCCACCCTGATTCCGACCATCGCGGTCCCCGTGGTGATCCTGGGCACGTTTGCGGTGCTGGGACTTTTCGGCTTTTCCATCAACATGCTGACCATGTTCGCCATGGTGCTGGCCATAGGCCTCCTGGTGGACGACGCCATCGTGGTGGTGGAAAACGTGGAACGGGTCATGAGCGCGAAAGGTTTATCGCCCAAGGAGGCCACCCGGCAATCCATGGAGGAAATCACGAGCGCCCTGATCGGCATCGGGCTGGTGCTGGCGGCGGTTTTCGCGCCGATGATTTTCTTCCCCGGCTCCACCGGCGTCATCTACCGTCAGTTCTCCATCACTCTCATCGCCTCCATGCTCCTCTCTATCGTGGCGGCCCTGATTCTGACCCCCGTGCTTTGCGCCACTTTTCTCAAACCCGTAAAAAAAGGGCACGAAGCCGCCGAGACCGGCGTCCGCTTCCTGCGGCCTTTCTTTCTGCGGTTTGACCGCCTCTTTTTCCGCGTGCGCGACCTTTACCAAAATTACACCGCGCACCTTCTTGGAAAAAAAACGCGCTTTATAATCATTTTTCTGGCGCTCGCCGCGGTTATGGCGTTTCTTTTCCAACGGATGCCGACCGGCTACCTGCCCGACGAGGACCAGGGTCTCCTCCTGACCATGGTCCAACTGCCGGTCGGCGCAACCCTGGAACAGACCGAGGAAATCATGATAAAGGTGCGCGACCACTTCCTGAACGACCAGAAGGACGCGGTGGATTCCTGCATGACCCTCTGCGGAATGGGATTTGCCGGCCGGGCCCAGAACCAGGG
>JAQUQV010000079.1:0-5652 GCA_028715905.1 Kiritimatiellia bacterium | reverse complement strand
TTCTCGGTGCTCGTGATTTTCCTGGTGCTGGCGGCGCTTTACGAGAGCTGGACCATCCCCTTTGCCATCCTGCTGGTTTTACCGCTGGGCGTGATCGGCGGCGTCATCGCCTCCGGCCTGCGGGGAATGACCAATGATGTTTATTTTCAGATCGCGCTCCTGACCACGCTGGGTTTGACAACCAAGAACGCGATTCTGATCGTCCAGTTCGCCAAGGCCGGGCTGGAAAAGGGCATGGGGCTGATTGAAGCCACGCTGGAAGGGGCCAAGCTGAGATTCAGGCCGATCGTCATGACCTCGCTGGCTTTCGGCTGCGGCGTTCTGCCCCTGGCCATCACCACCGGCGCGGGCGCGGGCGCCCAGAATGCAATCGGCACGGGCGTACTGGGAGGCATGATCACGGGCACCGTGCTGGTAATCATCTTCGCCCCGCTCTTTTATGTTCTGGTTGAAAAAGCTTTCGGAAAAAGCAGAATACGCAAGGCGGCCAAAACAGCCGGCCTCAATGCCGCGCAAGGGAAACGGTTATGAATAAAAGCATGACGCTGATGGCAATCATCCTTCTTTTTGCGGGCGGATGCACCTTGATGCCGAAATATACGAGGCCCGCCGCGCCCGTGCCCGGCGCCTGGCCGGGCGGGTCCGCGCCGGCCGAAAACGGCGGCGCAACCAACGCGTCCGTTGAGATTCCCTGGCGCAATTTTTACATTGACGCAAACCTTCAGAAAATAATTGAGCTGGCCCTGGAAAACAACCGCGACCTGCGCGCGGCCGCCATGCTTGTGGAAAAAACAAGGGCCGCCTACCGCATTCAGCGCGCCGATCTGCTGCCGACCATTAACGCCACGGCCTACGGCACGCGGCAGGAAGTATTTGCCAATATCGCTTCATTTGAAGAAAAGGTGGACATTGAGTATTACAGCGTAAATCTCGGATTCAGCGCCTACGAATTGGATATTTTCGGGCGGGTCCGCAGTCTCAAGAAAAGCGCCCTTGAGCAATACCTTGCCACCGAGCACGCCCGCCGCAGTCTGCAGATATCCCTGGCGGCTGAAATTGCCGGCGCCTGCCTGAATCTTGCCGCCGACCGCGAAAGGCTGTTTCTTGCCCAAAACACCCTGGACAGCCAGGAAACCAGTTATGAGCTTATCCAGCGGAGGTTTGAATCAGGCGACGCATCCGAACTGGAACTGCGCCAGGCCCAGACCAGCGTGGACGCGGCGCGGATTGACATCGCCCGGTACGCCGGCCTGATTGCCCTGGATAAAAACGCCCTCAACCTCCTGGCCGGCGCGCCGGTGCCGGATGAACTTCTGCCCGACGAACTAAGCGCGATCGCTTTCCTGAAGGATATAAGCGCCGGACTGCCCTCTTCCGTCATCCAGCGCCGGCCGGATATTTTGGAGGCCGAGAGCCGGCTCAAGTCCGCCCACGCCAATATCGGCGCGGCGCGGGCCGCATTTTTTCCATCTGTCATCCTGACGGGCAATTACGGCACGATGGATGACCAGTTGTCCGGCCTCTTCAAGAGCGGTTCGTCGGTCTGGAACTTCACGCCGCAAATCAGCGTGCCGATCTTTGACACCGGCCGGAACCTGGCCCGGCTGGACGCGGCCAAAGCCGACCGCAACATATTGCTGGCGCAGTACGAAAAGGCGATTCAGACGGCTTTTCGGGAGGTTGCCGACGCCCTTGCCCGGCGGGAGAGCCTGCTGGCCCAGATGGAAGCCCAGGAATCGCTGGTACAGGCGACCGCCGCCGCTTACCGCATTTCCGAAGCGCGCTATCTGAACGGCATTGACAGCCATCTGGCGGTGCTGGATTCGCAGCGCTCGCTTTACGGCGCGCAACAGGGCCTGATCGCCGTCCGCCTGGCCCGGCTCGCCAATCTGGTAACGCTCTACAAGGTTTTGGGCGGCGGGTGACTTCCGTGTTTTCAACCTTAAAACAATGAAAAATCAGGGGAACAATATGAAGAAAAACAACAACCATGCCAGGTTTTTCAAAACCGAGCGGATTTCCGATGTAATTTGTCTGCATTTCGCGGCGCGTTCCGAATATGTCCCGGGAATGCTGGTGGAAATAGTGAACGATTTGAAGGCGTTCCTCTCCGATAAGGAAAAAAGCTCCTCAAATGCCCTGGTTTTTTACCCGCCGCCCGGCATACCTTCCCCCGAAAAATTTGAAACAGTCCTGGCCGCTTACCGCGAATTGCATTGCCGCGATCCAAAGTATCAGCAGGACCCCATGGCGCGGCATGCGCTGGAGGAAGAGCTTATCCGCGAGATAAACGCCACATATAGATTGGTCAAAGGCATTTACAGCATCAACGAATTCACGGTCGCGGCCATGTCGGGCAAGACCGTCTTTTCCCTTTTCGGGCCGGCCCTGGCCTGCGACCTGCGGGTGGTTGCCGAAGATTTCATGCTGATCAACCGCGCGCCCTACTCCCAACTGACCCCATGGGGGGCGCTGCCGTGGTTTCTAACGCGCTTCCTCGGACACGCCAAAACCCGGGCGCTGCTTGCCGATGAAAAAGACATCAGCGCGGGCCAGGCGCTTGAACTGGGGCTCGTGGATAAGATCGTCCGCGCGGACCAGCTCAAAGAAACAAGCGTCTCCCTCGCGCAAACCGGCGCCCTGCTGCCGCGGACGCTCAAACAGGCTATGGCGCAAGTGGATATGCCGCTGGAAAGGTATCTGGAAACAGAAAAATCGCTTGTTCTTTCGTCCTTGGGGTAACGCCGCGCTTTAGAAGCGTTGCAGATGCGATATTCACCGCAAGTTTTAAAACCCTTGCTTTTGAAAACAGAAAGAAATAACCTTGCAAATATTTTCACGCCGGCGGGAACTTTTGCAACCCCTCCGGCGTCTGAAAAGATATAACCCCGCGGCCTGAAAGGGAAGCAGTGAAAACGAGTTTTTTGTTCTTATGCGCGGCGGCGCTGGCAATCGGCCAATCTTCCGCCGTTGACGGCACAAATACGACGGCGCAAAATCCTCTGACATTTGAGGAATGCGTGCGCGAAGCGGCTGAAAACAACCCGGAACTTTACGCGGCCCGGGAAGGGGTCAACGCGGCACGGGCCAACCTCCTCGGAAGTTACAGCCCCTTCCTGCCGCAACTCTCGGCCAGCGGCAGCGCGCGGCGGAACAATCAGGAGCTGGATACCGGCTACCAGGCCACCACTTCCTACCGGGCGGGCATATCGGCAAGCCAGAATATCTTCAACGGCCTGCAGGATATCGCCCGCCTGAGGCAGAGCCGCGCGCGTTTCAACCAGACCGAGATCAACCTCCAGCGCATCAAGGCCAACCTGAGCGCCGATATCAGGGACACATTCGCCGCGCTGTTGTTCGCCCAGGATGCCCTGGTTCTTTACGAAAAAATCGCCGAACGCCGGAAAGAAAATCTGTCATTGATTGAAATGCGTTTTAAGGCCGGAACCGAAGACCGCGGCTCGCTCCTGCGCAGCCAGGCTTTTTACAACCAGGCCCTGCTGGATGTTCTGGAGGCCAAGCGGCAAATAAACGTTGCCCGGCGCAAACTGAACAAGGCGCTCGGCCGGCAGGACAACGCAAAAATCGCGGTAACCGGCGACTGGCAACGCGTCGCGCCCCCCACCCCGCCCGATTTTGAGGAGATGGTCAAAATGACACCAGAATACCGCAACGCCGATATCCAGTGCGTGATCGCGCGCGAAGCCATCCGCGTCGCCCGGGCCGAATTTCTGCCGACCTGGTCGGTCTCGGCCGATTACGGGCTCAGCGACGACGAAAGCATCATACCGCACGACGAGTCATACAGTTTCGGCACCAGCATCGGTCTCAATATTTTCAACGGCGGATTGTCAATCTTCAGCCTGCGCGCGGCGCGGGCTGAAGAGCGCGCCACGCAGGCCCAGCTGCGCAGCGCCACCCATTCAATATTGGCCGCCCTGGAAGAACGTTTTACCGGCTGGCAGAACGCCGTGGAACGCGCCCGGCTTCAGGACGAACTGCTGTCGGCGGCCCAGACCCGCATGGAAATCGCCCAGATAAAATATTCCAACGGCATGATGACGTTTCAGGATTGGGACACCATCGGCAACGACCTGATTGCCAATCAGAAAAGCATGCTGGAAAGGGAGTTCGGCGCGGTTTCCGCCCAGGCCGCATGGGAAAAAGCGGTCGGTTTCTCGGTCCTGCCGGGGGCGGAACACACTGGAAAGGCCGGAAAATGAAAAGAATTAAAAACCAGAAAATAAAGAAAATTTTCCCGGCCATCGCCGTTGTTGCCGCCCTGGCCGCCACGCTCGTCTTTCTCCGCCATAATCTGCGCCGCGCGGACAAGGCGGATTATACGCCCGTCAAGGTTGAACGCGGCGACCTGAAGGTAACCGTGGCGACCACCGGCGTCATCAAGCCCCAGAACCGGGTTGAAGTCAAGCCGCCGCTCGCCGGCCGGATTGAAGAAGTGCTCGTTGACGAAGGCGCGGCCGTCCGCAAGGGGCAGATTCTGGGCCTGATGAGCTCCACCGACCGGGCGGTCCTGCTGGACGCGGCGCGCTCACAAGGCGAAGAGGAAGTCTCCCGCTGGGAACAAATGTACAAGCCCATGCCGATTGTCGCGCCGATTGACGGCGATATCATCGCCCGGAGCGTGGAACCCGGCCAAACGGTCGCCGCCAACGAAAAATTGTTTGTCATGTCCGACCGGCTGATTATCCAGGCACAGATTGATGAAACCGATATCGGCCGCGTCCGGCTCGGCCAGACGGCGGAGCTGACGCTGGACGCCTATCCCGCCAAGACAATCAAAGGGATTGTGGACGCCATCGCCTACGAGGCCACAACCGTCAATAACGTGACCATGTATTATGTTGACGTTCTTCCGGAGAGCACGCCCGCTTTCATGCGCAGCGGCATGACCGCCAATATACTTATCGTAACGGCAACCACCAACGGCGTGCTGACTCTTCCGACTGGCGCCGTTTATTCCAGCGGCAAGGAGACGATTGTCTGGCGGGCCGACCCGGCCAACTGCGGCAAAACAATCAATGCAAAAATCCAAACCGGGATGAACGACGGCAAAAAAGTTCAAATCATTTCCGGCCTGGAGGAGGGCGATTCCGTGCTGGTCGCTTCCACCCGTTTTCCGGAATCAAAAAAAGACAACGTCAATCCGTTTAGCCCGTTCCGGCGAAGATAATTGCGCAAGTAAAATTCGCCGCCCGCGTACGCCGGAAAGGCGCGAAGTAACGCAGGAACAAACCACTTCCTCGCCTCCGCGTCCTGCGAAGCGGGCGGCAAAAAAACGTCTTTTGCCATGATCAAAATCAGCAATGCCGTCAAGACTTACGACCGGGGGGAAACGGCGGTGCGCGCCCTGCAGGGCGTTTCGCTGGCCATTGCCGAGGGCGAATTCACGGCCATCATGGGCCCTTCCGGATCCGGAAAATCAACCCTCCTGCATATTCTCGGCCTGCTGGATGTGCTTGACGACGGCAATTATAATCTCTTCGGCCATGACATTCACCATCTTTCCGATGACGCCCTGGCGGAAATACGAAACACTTCCATCGGTTTTGTCTTCCAGCACTTTAACCTTCTGCCGCGCACCACCGCCCTGGAAAACGTCTTGCTGCCGGTTCTCTATGCCCACCACAAGCC
>JAQUQV010000078.1 GCA_028715905.1 Kiritimatiellia bacterium | reverse complement strand
TTCGTCGCCGAAAACGGCCTGCCCGGCGACAGTTGGCCGCAGGCAAATTCCCTAAAAAAACTGAAAACCGAGCTGGAAAAGATCCGCCGGCAGGAATGGATTGCCCATCAGCCTGGAAAGGATCTGGTGGGCGTGGCCTGCCCCATCAGAGAAAACGGGCAAGCGCGCGCGAAAAATGGCGGCGGCGATAGTGTCGTGGCCGCGCTGGGCATATTCCTGCCCGCCTTCCGCTTCAAGGGCGCGCACAAAAAAGCGATTATAAAAGAAATGACCGCGGCCGCTGCAGGCATCAGCGCGCGCCTCGCGTCCCAGAGTTCTGCAATACAGGCATGAGGGCCGTAAAAGCGTATTTCCGGCCGCGCAAAACATTATGAAAGCAACACCACCGAGCATTATTCTGCCGCCACATGGGGAAAAAGGATATTTCATCGCGGGGGAAACATTCCGGAACCTCTGGCAGACCGTTACCGGCCAAAAAGTCCGCTTAATTAAATGGAACGGCTCCCTGCCGCGCGGCAACGCGGTGGTGATCGGTTCCGACGCCGTCAATCCGGCCGCTTTTCTTCCGATCCGGAACGGACGCATGGCGCGCTTCCGCGTCAAATACGGCACGGATGATTATCATATTATTTCTCTGACGGAACGCGGCCGCACGACCCTCATTCTGGCGGGCGCCTGCGCCCGTTCCACAATTTATGCCGTTTATGACTTTTTCAGACGAAAAGCCGGAGCGGAATATTTCTGGGACGGCGATAAAATCCCCTTCCGCCCGAAACTCAGCATGGCCGGATGCGATTTCGCGGAAAGCCCACGCTTTGTCTATCGCGGCCTGCGCTATTTTGCCCACCGCGGTCTGCATCGTTTCCAGGCGGAGCACTGGGATTTTGAAGATTGGAAGCGGGAAATTGACTGGATTCTGAAGAAACGGCTGAATCTCTTCATGCTGCGGACCGGCATTGACGATCTTTTCCAGCGCGTTTTTCCGGAGAGTTGCCCCTACCCCCCGAAAAACGGCCCGGACCCGGACGCGGTTCCGCGTTCTTATGACGATCGCACCAGTTTCTGGCCGCTGAAATACCGGGGCGAACTGCGGAAAAAAATCCTGCAATATGCCTCTGACCGCGGCCTCCTGCATCCCGAGGATACCGGCACTATTACACACTGGTATTCCCATACTCCCTCATCATTTTATAAACACAACCCCGGCTTTCCCGTCCTCAAGCAGAACACTCCGGGTTATAACTCGGTTACCGGCCGGGTCTGGAACATTTTTGACGAGCGCGCCTGGCAAGCCTACTGGAAACTGACCGCGACGCACATCCGCGAATTTGCCGGCAAAGAACCCCAATTGTTTCACACGATCGGCCTGGCGGAGCGCATGTTCGGAAAAACCAGGACTGAAAATCTGAACATCAAGCGCTATGCCTATCACAAAATCCAGTCGGTGATGAGGGAACACTATCCGGACGCACCCCTGCTGATCGCCAGTTGGGATTTCATCATGAATTGGAAAAATGCCGATGTAAAAAAACTGCTCCGCGAATTTGATCCGTCAAGAACCATCATTCTGGAATACACGGCTGACCTGGAAGGCCGCAAACCTTACCGAGGCTGGGGCATATACCGCAAATTCCCGTGGATATTCGGCGTTTTCCACGCCTTTGCGCCGAACTCGGAAATCGGCGGCAATTATTCTTCGCTGGCCGGCCGCCTGCGCGAGGCTGATTCCGACCCAATGTGCCGGGGACTGGCGCTCTGGCCCGAGCTTTCGCACGGCGACACCTTCATGCTGGAATATCTGGCCCGTAACGGCTGGAACCCGCGCGGCGCCGCCTTGCCGGCATCGCTCCGCGCTTACTGCGCCAGCCGTTATTCCGCCAAAATTATCCGCAATATGATGACGGTCTGGCGCGATTTTTTTGCGTTCTCGCGTCCGCTGCGCTGGCATGCAAATTTCCGCACCCGGAAAAGTTTTGCCTTTCTTCCCTATTTCCGGATTCTCTCGCAGGAGCAGTTTTCCAACCTGACTCCGGAACGGCTGGCCCTCTATCGGGACGAATATGCCAAAACCGAGAAGAACCTTTCCATGGGCTGCGGCGTTTTTAAAAACCTGGAAAGGCTTGTTTCCGCCAATTATGGCGACCAATTCTGGCGGCGGGACGCGATTGACATTGCCCGGACCGTCTTGGATCAGTTCCTGCGCTGGACGTTTGTAAAAATCGCGCTCAACCTTGACGCCTGGCGCAAGGATAAGGCGCTGGCCGATACAATCCGGCTTCAGCGCCGACAAATTGAAACATTACTTGCGCTCCTCGGCAACCTGCTGGATCAGGACCCCGATTTTTCAATCTACGCCTCGCTGCAACGCCTGGCCAGGACCGCGCCGGTCAATTCCCACGCGGAACAGACCCTCAAAGGCAATATTGAAAACGATTACTGCCGCACTTTTGCCTCCGAACTGGTGCGGCATGTTTACAAACGCGAGTTTGAAGTTTATTTCAACTGGATTGAACGGCGGCTGGCCGCGGGCGGCCGGAAGGCGTGGCGGCGGCCGGCGGAACAGTTTGACGCGGAAAAGAAACGCATCCAGGACGAATTTTACGCCACCCCCCTCAAAAGCATGGCGCCGCGCGACGAACGCTCGGCGAAGCAGTTAAGAAAAATATTCCGCCAATGCGGAGAAATACTTGCGGCAACATAAAACCATGAAGGGACACCCCCAATCAAACATTATCAAAACAAATGAACTCAAAAGAACGTGTTTTGCGCTCCATTCAACACCAGGAAACGGACCGCATTCCCTCGTTTTTTCTCGGGGATAACAATGTCACGTTCCCGCTGGGGAAGAAACTGGGCGTTAAAGCGGATGATTTTTCCTATGTAACTCCCGGCCACATGCAGCTTGATGAAAAACTCGGGTGCGACGTCCGTTTCGTATGGCCGGGAGTTAAAAAAAATGCGCGTGATCACCGATGGTTTTCCTGCGGCGACGTGCATGCCGCCATGCACGGGGAAAAGATGGTTATAAAAAAAATGCCGCTGGAAGACGCCTCATCCGTTGAAGACATAATAAAATATCCGCATTGGCCAAGTCCCGACACTTTTGATTATGAGATTTCGTCCGATCTGCTGCCTTATCTTAAGGATAACGCCGTTGCCGCTTATGACATGTTCATCCTGTTTTTATACGCCATGGGACTGCGCGGAATGGAAAATTACATGATGGATATGGCTTCCAACCCCGATATGGCCCATGCCGTCATGGGCAAAATCAGCGCCGTCAATCTTGAACGCATGCGCCGTTTCCTTGCAACCAACCAAGGGCTCATTGACATTGCCGGCATCGGCGACGACGTGGCCGGGCAGAACGGAATGATGTTCAGCGTGGCTATGTGGCGCGAATATATCAGGCCTTACCTGCAAAAAGCAGTGGACCTCTGCCGGGAATTCAGCGTGATTCCCTACTTCCACGGTTGTGGAGGTTTTACGGAAATTTTTGACGACATGGCCGCCATGGGGATTCAATGCGTCGGCCGCCTGCAGTCGGAGGCGCGCGGCAACGAATTTTCCGCGCTGAAAAAGAATTTTGGAAGCCGGATTTGTTTATGGGGCGCGATTGACGGACAACACGCAGTGATAGAAAAAAACGCCGATGAAGTCAGGGAATACGTAAAAAATCTTATGAAGATTGGCGCGCCCGGCGGCGGTTTTGTGGCCGGCCCGACCCATGCGTTCACCGAGGACACGCCCGTTGAAAACATCATCGCCGTCTACGAAACATTGCGCGGAGAAAAAATTGCGTGAAGTTTTTAAGCGGCAAACAGCGCCTTAAACATTGGAAACCGTCATGAAAAAACAATCAGAAACGGAGGAACGGCAATGGCGATAAAACAGACAGCGGTAAGTTATTACGGCTTGAACTACGTGGAGCACGCGGAAAGGGACTTTAAGGAAATGATAGACCATGGCTGCACGGCGGTCATCCTGGCCATCACGGAATTTGAGATGGATTTCTGGTTCCCGTCAATTAATCCGGTCATCAAAAAAGCCCATGAACTGGGGTTGAAAGTAATCCTTGATCCATGGGGCATAGGAAAATATTTTGGAGGAGAGCAGGTAAGCCTCTTCCTTCAAAACAACGTTAATAATCGCCAGGTTTCCGCCATTACGGGCGAAATATTGCCTTATGCCTGTTTTAATACTCCTTCCTTCCGGGATTATTTCCAGGGCATTTGCCTGAAACTGGCAAAGGAGACGGAAGCCGATGGATTTTTCTGGGATGAACCGCACTACGCCCTGCCGAAATCCTATGCCTCGATCACCGGCGGCGCCGGCGAGGACTGGACCTGCCGGTGCTCAGTATGCCAGAAAAAATTCAATGATTATTATGGCTATGAGATGCCGAAAGTCATGAACGATGACGTGAAGCAGTTCAGGTGGCGGGAGGCGTTATTCATTCTTGAAGACACCTCGCGGAAAATAAAGGAAATAAACAAAAAACTTGAAATAACCGCCTGTGTCCATGCGACCATCAACACATATTATGTCAAGGAATACCGGGGGTATGACAACTGGGACATGGTGGGCGCGTCGCCCTATTTTGACGTTTTTTCCACCACTATCATCAGCTGGCAGCTGCCGATGAGTTTTTTCAAGGACATTACGCAACGCACCGTGGAAATAGCAAGGAAGTATAACAAGCAGTCGGAACGATGGATCATGAATTATTATAAACAACCCGACGATTTCAAACAGATGGATGAAGTCGTGGACTTGTATGTAAAACTGGGCGTAGACCGGCTGGCCGCATGGACATACCGCGGTGGGTATGGAACGGTGCTGGCCGCGCCCGACGCCTTGAAATTATGGGACCGGCTGGGAACAAATTACAAAAGAGTGTTAAAATAGGAGGGAATAAAAAAAATGCAAAAAGAGAATAACGATTTCGGTTATCTGGAAAAAATCAGCGCGCTTTTAAAAAGGATTGAAAAGGAACAAGCCGCAAACATCAAGAAAGCCGGCGAATTCATGGCCGATGCCATTGAGCGGGACAAGTTGATAAACGTCTATGGCGGCGGCGGGCATACGACGTTGGTGATGGGTGAAATGTTTTTCAGGGCGGGCGGTTTCAGCAATATCAACCCGATCATGGAAACGGGGCTTTCCGTCTTCAATCAGGCCCTGAAATATCTGGAGCTTGAGCGCTGCGTCAATTATGGCCGGTCAATAATGAAATATTACCGGTTAAAAAAAGACGATTTGCTCATAATATTTCACAATATCGGCATAAATGCCGCGACTATTGACGCCGCGCTTGAAGCAAAAGACAACGGAGTGAAGATCATCGCCGTCTCCAGCTCTTATTGGCAGAATGAAATGCCGCGGGACCATTTCATCCGCCATCCGTCAAAGAAAAACTTGTTTGACTTGGCCGATGTTTGCATAGACGACTACAACCCGGTCGGAGACGCCGTTATAAACGTTCCCGGTTTTAATACGCCGATAGCGCCAATCTCAAACATAACGGATTTTTACATCGCCCACCGCTTGGAAATAGAAACCGTGAAAATCTGCGTTGCCAGGGGGATTGTTCCCCCCGTATGGCGCAGCGCCAACGAACCCGGCGGCGACCAGGCCAACGCCGCCTTGCTGGCAAAATACATCCCGCGGGTAAAATGTTTATAAACAGGGAAAATTTTGAATTAGGCCCCCGATCGCGAAGCGCATCGGGGGCAACTATTATCCCGCTCGACGTAGGGGCTTCGCTTGCGAAGCCCTTCCGGCGGGCGTCGTCAAGCGACGCCCCTACGGGATTTTCGGACGAACATATGTCTTTGAAATTCCTGGACATTAAAATAGCCACAAAATTCACAAGTTAATGGTTTTAAGGAAAAAAACATGACAAAAAAAAACATCGCCGCAATGAACAAAGCCCTGGGAAATTTGATTGATAAATACGGGCTCCGGCGCCGGGCCAAACTCGCGCCGGCCGGACGCGGCGCGCCGGTGGAAGTCATGCTGAAAACGGAATCCGGGCAAACATGCCGCCTGCTGCCCTGGCGCGTTGAGCGACGGTTCACCGAGCTGAAAAATATCGCCGTGAACGGCACGTTGGAAGATATTTCAACCTTGCGTTTCTGCGCCATTGCATCGAAAAACACATCACTGGATCACTTGCTTTACCGCAAATTTGATCTCTGCGAATACCTTGGCGGCGCGGACATTAAATCGTTGTTTGCCGTGTTCAACGGGAAAAAGGCGGCCAACGTGATCGTGAAGCTGGCAAACGGGTTGAGCTGCAGCGTTGAATGCAGCGTGACGCTCCCGGACGGCGCGGAAGAAATTGACCGGCACGAAATAATAGCCCGGCGCGGAGTGGCCTCCGACCGCGTCGTTGATACCCAGGTGCCCCAGGCTTCCATCTATGCCTTCACCGGCAAGGGGGAAAAACGGTTTACCGACATTGACAGCGAACTCTTCGGCTTCGCTCCGTCGGAAATCAATCTTATCCGGGCCGCTTTTGCCGTTCTCTCCGACCCCAAAACCGGCAAGGCCTGGAACAGACAGAACGAAAGACTCCTGCGCATAATCGCCGCGGCCCTGAAATCAGATAAAACCGGGAAACCAGTTTCGAACGTATAGTACCTTTACCATGAGGAACCGCTATAAAAAACAAGAAAATGAAAAACAAGAGGGGATTCTCCGCCCCGGCGGATCCGCACAGGCGGAACCACAGAGACACGGAGGCACAGAGCGTGATCCGTCTCCTTGATCTCCTTCCATCTCCACACAGAGTGTTGCGTGCATTTTGTGTAGGGCGCAACACCCTGCGCAAAATGCACGCAACGATTGGTCGGAAGAGAACACGTGAGGAGAAGTCTCTCTGTGCCTCCGTGTCTCTGTGGTGAGGTTTATTTTGTTTGGGTTGCGGGCATAGCCCGCTTTGGAAGTTTTAAAAAGGTAGGGCCGGACTGCCAGTCCGGCCGTCCGAACGGCAAAACCGCGGCGGGACCACGCCGTTGGCGTGGCAGGCAAGGCTGTTTTCCGCCTTAGGCGGATCTGCTATGGCATGAACCACGCTTAAGCGTGGTCCCCGCCCTACCTGAGAACAATAATATAATGAAGGAATAGTACAATGAAACCATTGAAAATAGCGATGCTCTCCCTCACGCACGGTCATACCAGGAAATATTATCAGACTCTCAAGAGCAATCCAAAACTGGACTGGGTGGCCGCCTGCGCTGAAAACAAAGCGGTCAAAAAAGTGTTTGAGTCCGGCAACCATGGCGTGCCGTGTTACATGGATGAACGAGAGATGTTTAAAGAGCACCCGGAAATTGAGGCGGTGGTGCTTGCCTCCGCCAATAACCGGCATTTATCCCAAGTCCGGGACTGCGCAAAGCGCGGTCTGCATGTGCTCTCAATGAAAATTCCCACCTTTGACATGGCGGAATATGACGAAATGATTGACTTGGTCGCCCGGAGTGGAATTGTCTTTCAGGTTGAGTTGGAAATGCATTACAACCCCGTGGTGCACCGCCTCAAAAAACTGATCGCCGACGGCGAAATCGGCAAAATATTTTCCGTTCAGGCAACCAACATAACCCTTTCCCCGGTTTGGGCTTTTCCCTGGCAGGGTGTGCCGGAAGCCAGTTATGGCAAAAGAATTGCCCTGCGCAAGGGAGATTCCCGCTTTCGCGGCGGAGCATTATGCGACCATCCCCATATTTTTGACCTTATCCGCTGGCTGACCGGGGCCGACTTTGACTTTGTCTTTTCAGATGTGGGGAAAAATATCAGGCCGGAACTGGAAGTGGAGGACATGTTGCTGGTCAACGGGAAAATGCGGGACGGCACGGTATTCCTGCTTGACCCATCCTGGTCCCGCATGGAGGAGCGTCTTAAAGTTCCGGGTCCGGGCTGGGAAGTGTTCCCGAAACGCATGGAGGTCAATCTTGTAATCAGCGGCGAAAAAGGCGTTCTGGCCTGCGACTGTTTCGGTCCCAATGTATATCATAACGGCGCGCCCAACGACCGTTATACAGTTCAATATACCTATTTCGACGAATGGATCGGAATGGTGGATGAATTCGTTGACTGCATAAGAAACGGCAAACAGCCGAAAATCAACCTTAAATGGCACCGCCAGACGATT
>JAQUQV010000077.1 GCA_028715905.1 Kiritimatiellia bacterium | reverse complement strand
CATTGCGGCCGTCTCGCGGCGCATTATTTTTCCGGAACATAGGGAATTGTCAGCGGGCCGTCCGGCAACACGGCAACCGGCGTGTTTTTTCCGAGCTTATCCTTGAGAGCGGAAAGATATTCGTCTAGCCCGGCGATATAATCCAGATGGGCACGCCGAACATCATTTTCCGGCAGCGCGCTGAAAAGCGCCACGCGCGAACGCATCAGAATCATGGCCAGCAATTGCACTTCCCACTGGTCAAACATGGAAAAGCCGGGTTTCAGGACGGTGTCCAGCACCGCCTGCGGCGAATCATGCTCAAATAAAAGCTTTGCAAAATTGCCGTGCGCCGGAAAGCCGTCGGCGCATTCGCAAACGGCGATGATCAAGCCGCCCGGCTCAACGATCTGGGCGGCGGCCGATATGCCCTTGACTGATTGATAAAGGTTCTGATCCAGCGGCCATCCGCCGTTGGTGGTGATGACAACCGGAAAACGCCGCCGGCATTCCGCCATGGCCGTTGAACGGGCGAATTCGCTCCCTTTGCGGTGGACCGCCAGCGGGTCGCCGCAGAAAAATCCGGTTATGCGACGCTCCCGGTTAAGCGTTACATTGACGCAAAAATCAACCGGCATCAGCGCGCCCAGGCGCCGGATTAAATCCTGGGTTGGGTTGTTTTCCAGAATGCCCCATGTGCTCTGCGGGTGGCCGACGATTGCCGGCGAATGATAATGCAAAATGGAATCAATATCCGCCGCGCCGGGCATGACCGCCTTGTATCCGCCCGAAAAACCGGCCATGAAATGCGGCTCAATAAACCCCATGATTATCCGCCGGTCGGCCTCAACATATTCCCGATTGAAATACACTTCTTTCCCGTCTTCCCTTTTCCCGGCCGGCAGCATGGTTTTAAAATCGTGCGCATTGTGATTGACAACACGGTATTGCTCGGGGATTTTGGCGCCCAGCATTCCCCCCAACTCTGCCGGAGAGCACGGACGATGCGAACCGGTGCCGATGATAATGGTGAAATTGGCGGACGGCGCATGGGCCAATTCTTCAAAAAACCAGGGCAGAATACGCCGCGCGGGAAACGGACGGGTTATATCGGGAATCAGGACGGCGGTTTTTTCGCGCGCGCCGACAATTTCCCGGAGCGGACGCGCGGCAAGCGGCGCGCGCACGGCCTCGGCAAAAACCTTTGCTTCGTCGGCAAAACCTTCAACGGAACGCGGTTCAAGGAAAGTTGCGTTTGCAAAAGGCAATTCGGCGCTGACAAACGATTTGCCGTATGGGAGATTAATTTTCATGAAAGCAGAAGTCAGCAGCCGGAAGCCAGAATAAAGAAATCCAGCCGCAGACATTTGATTTTCCAGTCATTCTGATAAAGACCGCCTTATGCATGCTGACTACTGACTGCTGACTGCTGAATTCCAATCTCAATCACATTGCCGCGGTTCAGCAGAAACTGCGGGTCAACGGCGGCCTTGCATTTCCGCACCTGTGCGACGGCGTCCAGCCCGTAACAGCGCAGAAAATCGCGGCGCTTGCGTTTGCCCGTGCCGTGCTCGCCCGAATAGACGCCTCCCAGCCGCGCGGATTCGGCGATGATCAGGTCGTAGACCGCGGTGGCTCTGGCCAGCCTGTCCTTTTCCGGCAGGATGGTAAAATGCAGGTGGCAATCGCCAAGATGGCCGAACGAAAGGTAGTCAAGGTTTTCCGCCCGGATCGCGCTGTGCGTAAATTTAAGGAACTCGCGGAAATTTTCCGGCGGAACGACGGTGTCAGTCATAATCGTGTAAGTCCCGCGGCGCTGGACCATTTCCAGGGCGTTGGCCGGCATGGAATGCCGCGCTTCCATGAAGATTTTGCGGTCGCGGTCGTTATCCAGCATCATGACGGCATTTTCATCAACGCCGCAACCAGCCGCCGCGAGCCTTTCCAGCCAGGCCAGGGCCGCATCCTCGGGATTGACGCCGCGCAATGGCTCCTGAATGTAAACGCCGACCTGGTTGGTTCCGCGGAAAAGACGGTTTTCATGCGCCATGTATTTGCGGCAATGTACTCCGAAATATTCAAGGGCCGTCAGCCGCCCCGGCCCGCCGGGAAGTTTATTCCGCAGATATTCAAGAAGGGAGACGGCGTTTTCCTCAGCCGGCAGAGAAAAGAAGAGGTCAAGATATCCGTCCGGGACCGGCGCCAGGCGCATTTCGCAGGCCGTAACCGCGCCGAAAATCCCCTCGCTTCCGACAACCAAATCCACGAAATCAAGCGCGCCTTCCGGCGCGGAATACGGCCCGCCCGCATTTTTAATTTTCAGGCGCGGATAACGAGGCACCGGAATTTCGCGCGCGTTCCCGCGGCCGGCCAGCAGAAAGAGCCCGTTTTCGGAAACATATTCGCCGCGCCGCGCTGTAATTTTCATGCCGTTCGGCAGCATAAAATCAACCGCGTTCACCCAGCTCCGGATGGCGCCGTCCGCGCCGGGCGTGAAACCGGAGGCGTTGCAGGCCAGCGCGCCGCCGACAAAAGCATCGGCGCGGCTGGTGGGATCAACCGGGAAATACAATTTACCGTTTGACTGCTCCAGCGCGGCGCGCCGCATATCCTCCAGAATAATGCCGGCCGGCGCCGAGACAGTTTTTTGCGCCAAGTCAGCTTTTACCGGCGGCGCGAGCATTTTGACCGTGGAAATGACCACCCCGGACTCCGGAGTGGCGCTGCCGGTGAGTGATGAACGGCCGCCGGAAATCGTGAAGGGTATGCCGCCTGAAAAACATAGCCGGAAAACAGCCGCCAATTCCCGCTCGGATTGCGGGCGGCAGAGCGCATCGGCCCGGCCTGGAAGATTGGAGCTGTCATGCGCAAAGCCGGCGATAATATCCTTATCCAGAACAAAATCCGCGTTAAATTTATCGCGGAGAAATTCTGCCATAACGGGCAGCGCCCGGTCGCCGCGGTTGGCGGCGGCCAAGGCGTCAATGCCGGCAAGCTCGCCGTCCGTCAAAACATCCTGGCACTGGATACGATTGGTCGGCATCTTTATTGAGCAAATTTTGATATTTGTTTTTTCGGGGAGAATCACGCCCGTTTGGCGCGCTTGCGAGAACGGCCGCCGGTCAACGGATCCATCCGGCTGTTCCAGGGCGCGATGATTTTCAAATGCTTGGCGGCCAGCGCCCGGTAACAATCGGGCAGATCAAAATAATGAAGAATATCCCTTGGCATAAAGCTTAACGGCCAGGCATTAACCGGCGTTTGCGTCAGCTCATAATATGAGAGCAAGGTATTCTTCAGGGTTATTTTTTTCACAAGGGGATGGAGACAGGCCGCAAAAACGGCGATCAAAGCCCCAAGTCCGCGGCCCATCAGGTGCACTTCCCGGCATCCCCGGTCCCGCAGCAGATTCAGGGTCAGCATGAGATCGCGAACGCGCCGGCCGAGGTATGGCTCTCCGAACATATCGGCATAACTGGCATAAAGATAATCACTGCCATACGGAGCAAAGAAATCATCGCTGGCGCAGGTCAACGCCATCGTCTGCCCCATGCCGCGCACGTCAAGCGCGAAGAGCGGCTGGGCGGAAGCGGGCGCAAGCCCCGCGGCGATATCCGCCTGGCTGGATACATGCGGGACATACAACGCGGCTTTTTTGAACTGCGGGCAATAGAAATAGTAACGCTTGCCGAAGAAATGCAAAACGGACTGAAGGCCCGGCTCGGTTTCAACCGCAAACGATGAATGGCATGGATATTTCTTGGCGTCATCCCCCCGCGGGCGCAAAACACGGTAATAAGGAACTTCAGGACGATTTTCAACCGCCAGCACCTTGCGGATTATTTTCGCCAAATCCGGCGCGGGAACAGCTTTGCGCGCCCGATTGATTCGGGACGCATGTTCCCGCGTGAAATCAAAAACCCGCTTTCCCCCCATTTTATACACCTGCCCTTCCGGCGTGCAGGCCAGCCGTTTCGGAATTTCCGCAACGTTCCCGGTTTCCCGGTCATCCGCCCTGACCCCGGAATGCTTGTTAAAGAAGACATACATCGCCCGCCGGTTTTCCGGAAAATAACCGTGGTCGCGAGGGCCGACGAACAGTTCAAAATCCTTTCCGGCGCCCATGATGGCGTACAGCCGTTTGAGTTCCTCGTATGTTTTCCGCAGACCGCGCAGGTCAAAAAAATCATTCTGCTGGCCGAGCAGCAAGACGGGGCGCGGAATCTGGGCAACAATGAAATCGGCTATATCCAGGCCGTATTTGATGATATTCGGCGGAATTTGTTCCGAATCGGAAGGCAGTTCGTTTTCCAGATTGCAGAGATAAGTAGTGATGAAACACGAGGGCGCGGCCATGGTAAAACGGCCGTCAAAAGCGTTCAGGTAGGTGGTAAGAGTTCCGCCCCCGGAGTTGCCGGTCACGCCGACCCGCGCCGGGTCGGCTTCGGGACGCGAAAGGAGATAATCCAGAGCGCGGATGCCGTCCCAGAGCCGCCACTTGCAGAAAGCTTCCCCGATCAGCGACATCTGGTTGCCCATCATATTGTGTTCCTGGCAGCATCCTTCCGGATGAGCCCTGCCTTCCCGGAACGGGTACTGGATCCTTTCCCCCTGGCTGAGGGGATCGTAAATCAGAACCAGATAACCCTTTCTTGCGAGATTCTGGACAAAAAACTGGTACTTCGGCTCCGCCTTGCCGACGGCCGAATGGCCGCACGGCGCGAGCACGCACGGCGCCCTGTCTTTCAGCCCGGCCGGGATATAAAGATTGGCGGTAACAAACAGCTCCGGCCGGCTTTCAAAAATGATTTTCTCTATCGTGTAAAGCGCCCGTTCAACTTTGCCGGTAATTCTCGGATTGAGCGGGGTTTTTTCCGGGAATCTGCCGAAAGACTGCGCCAGCTTGCGGCGGACAGCTTGCCTGAGCCGCAGAACATCGTCTTTTGTCCGGATTTTTGCGCGCTGACAATTGCGCGCCGCCGACAATTTTCGCATTTTTTCCACAAAGCATTCGTGCACCATATGCGGATAAAGATGTTCAATCATCGCGTTTGTCTTTTAATGTTGGGGTATGGGCTAAAACGGACATGCCGCCATCCGAAATGGGCGGATGCCGGTTCGTTGTTTTGCATGCAAAAATCAACTACACCACCGTTGCCGCCGTGTCAAGCATGATTTGCAATTCATGTCTCCGCGGGCGCCGAAACGTTTTCTGGAAAATAAAGCTTGCTATCAGCCCCGTTTAACTAAAATGCGCGCATAACGATTCCCATCAGGAGTATGCCAAAATATGCCCAGAAGAAACGACATTAAAAAAATTATGATTATCGGCTCCGGCCCGATCATCATCGGCCAGGCATGCGAATTTGATTATTCCGGAACGCAGGCCTGCAAGGCCTTGCGCGAAGAAGGCTATAAAATCGTGCTGGTCAATTCTAATCCGGCCACCATCATGACCGACCCCAGCATGTCCGACCGCACCTATATTGAGCCTTTGACTGCGGAAAGCCTGGAAAAAATCATCTCCCTTGAGCGGCCGGACGCCCTCCTGCCCAACCTCGGCGGCCAGACCGGTCTCAACCTCTCGTCAACCCTGTATAAAGAAGGCATCCTGGAAAAATACGGCGTGAAAATCATCGGCGTTCAGGCCGACGCCATTGAGCGCGGCGAGGACCGGCTGGTCTTCAAGGACACGATGAAAAAGCTCGGCATAGGACTGCCGCAGTCGGAAATCACGCGGACGATTGAAGAGGCCGAAACGATCGCCGAACGGTTGAAATATCCCGTGGTGGTCCGCCCGGCCTACACCATGGGCGGCACCGGCGGCGGAATTGCTTTCAACGTGGAGGAATTGAGGAGCATCGCCATGCGCGGCCTTGCCGCCAGCATTATTCACCAGGTGCTGATTGAAGAAGCGGTCATCGGCTGGGAAGAGCTTGAGCTGGAAGTGGTGCGCGACCAAAAGAATAACAAAATCACCGTCTGTTTTATTGAGAATGTTGACCCGATGGGCGTGCATACCGGCGACAGTTTCTGCGTGGCCCCGATGCTGACCGTGCCGGAACGACTGCAGGCCCTCATGCGGGATTATGCGTATAGAATCGTTGACGCGATCGGAGTCGTCGGCGGCACGAACGTCCAGTTCGCCCATAACCCGCAAGACGACCGCCTGGTGGTCATTGAAATCAACCCGCGGACGTCGCGTTCCTCGGCCCTGGCCTCCAAGGCGACCGGCTTCCCCATCGCGCGCATTTCCTCAAAGCTCGCCGCCGGAATCACGCTGAACGAAATTCCCTACTGGAAGGGCGGCGCGCTGGACCAATACAGTCCGGCCGGCGATTACGTGGTGGTGAAATTTGCGCGATGGGCGTTTGAGAAATTTCCAAAGGCGAAAGACATTCTCGGCACCCAGATGAAGGCGGTCGGCGAGGTGATGAGCATCGGGAAAAACTTCAAGGAGGCCCTGCAAAAATCAATCCGCTCGCTTGAAATCGGCCGATACGGGCTTGGCTTCGGCGGCAATTTTCACGATCTCGCCGCGGAAACAATCCGGGAACGCATGAGCGTCCCGTCCAGCGAACGGATTTTCCTCATCTACGAGGCGCTCCGCAAAGGCATGACCATTGAAGAGGCGCATAAAATAACCAATATCGGAACGTGGTTCATCCGGGAACTCAAGGAACTTGTTGACTACGAAGAGACCCTGCTCAAATTCCGCTGGAACACGCTCCCGGACAAATATCTGAGCAAAGCCAAGGAATGGGGGTTTGCCGACAAATACCTGGCAAAAATCTTCCAGGTCAAGGAAGCAACGGTGCGTAAAAAACGGATGGAGCTGACGGGCAACGCCCGCTTTGAAGTGGTGCGGGTCAGCGGCGCCCGCGACGCGGCTTATTACTACTCCACCTACGGCAAGGTCCCCGATCTTGTCCCGGTTTCCTCCCGGAAAAAAATCATGATTCTCGGCGGCGGCCCGAACCGGATCGGACAAGGCATTGAGTTTGACTACACCTGCGTGCACGCGGCCTTCACCCTGCGCGACGAGGATTACGAATCCATCATGGTCAACTGCAACCCCGAGACGGTTTCCACGGATTACGACACTTCCGACAAGCTCTACTTTGAGCCGTTGACCGTTGAGGACGTTCTGGCCATTCACGCCAAGGAAAAACCCGACGGCGTCATCGTGCAGTTCGGCGGTCAGACCCCGTTGAATATTGCCGGCGAGCTTAAAAACAACGGCGTCACAATTCTGGGCACCAGCGTGGAGAGCATCGCCTTTGCCGAGGACCGAGAACTCTTCCGGCAGAAAATGAACGAACTCAACATCCTCCAGACCGAAGGCGGCACGGCCAAGTCGCTGGAAGAAGCCGTGAAAATCGCGAAAAAAATAGGCTACCCGCTGATGGTGCGCCCCTCTTTCGTGCTGGGCGGACGCGGCATGCAGATTATTTACGATGAGGAAACGCTCATCCATTACGCCCGCGAAGCAATCCAGATAAGCCCGGAATATCCCATGCTGCTGGATAGATTCCTGGAAAAGGCAGTGGAAACAGAGGTGGATGCCGTCTCGGATGGGGAAAAAACCTTCGTGGCCGCCGTCATGGAACATATTGAACACGCCGGCATCCATTCCGGCGACTCCGCCTGCAGCATCCCCCCGCGCAGTCTGAGCGCAAAACACATCAAGACAATCGCCGAATACACCGAAAAAATCGCGCGGGAATTAAAAGTCGTCGGGCTTATGAATATCCAATACGCGATCTGCGACAACAAAGTCTATATCCTGGAAGCCAATCCGCGCGCTTCGCGGACCGTCCCCTTCGTTTCCAAAACCACCGCCATCCCCCTGGCGCGCATCGCCACCCTGCTGATGCTGGGCAAAAAGATTGACGATTTCCCCGAGTTAAAAAGCCGTGTTCTGCCTTTTGTCGGCGTGAAAGAAGCGGTTTTCCCGTTCAACATGTTCCCCGGCGTTGACCCGACACTGGGTCCGGAAATGAAAGCAACCGGCGAAGTCATGGGGATTGACAAGACATTTGAGATCGCATTCTACAAAGCGCAGGAAGCAACCGGCGTGAAGCTTCCGCGGGACGGAAACGTTTTGCTGACCGTGGCCGACAAAGACAAGCCGGAACTGCTGCCCATTGCCGCAAAACTGCGGGACATGGGGTTTAAAATGTTAGCCACCGAACATACCCAGGCCTACCTGCAGAAAAACGGGATTGAGGCCTTGTTGATAAACAAACTGCACGAGAGCCGGCCGAATATACCCGACGCCATCAAAAACAATGAAATTCACCTTATCATCAACACGCCGGCCGGCAAGGAAAGCAAGCTGGATGACAGCTACATCCGGACCATGGCGATCCAATACCGCATTCCATACATCACCACCATGGCCGCCGCGCACGCCAGCGTGGACGGCATGGCGGCCGTAAAAAGCCGCAACATCCAGCCCCTCGCGCTCCAGGATTACCACGCCGAATTAGCGCGCTGATGCGGTTGGCCGGAAAAATGGTTTCCGCCCAGTCCGAGCGCAGACGCGGACAAAAATCATGCCTCAAGCGTCAA